>NZ_LMCE01000087.1:0-7559 GCF_001623285.1 Pseudovibrio sp. Ad26 | reverse complement strand
ACCTTGAGCTGGATGGCTGAACAGGATGGCGAAAGTTCGAGCATGCGCGAATGTGGCAGACACTTTACACTTCGGCAACCAGATCAGACTGCGTTATCGCAACTGCCCCACACTTTTGGGTGCTCTCCTCTTACGTTCCTTGAGATGGCCACTGGTGCTGCTATGTTTCGATAGGGCCGTACTGAAATAACACAAAATACGCTCTAAAGCATGTTTGCAACAGAGCCGTAAATATTGGGAAGGAGAAAAAAATGGCTAAATATCAATGCCCTGTATGTGGGTTCCCAGAATTGAGAGAAGCTCCATACTCGGATGGTCACGGCTCATTTGAAATATGTCAATGCTGTGGATTTCAGTTCGGTGTTTCGGACAATGATTGCAATGTTACATTCGACGAATGGAAGCGTGTCTGGGTTGCCCGTGGGATGCCTTGGGAAAGTAGTGATTATCTAAAACCAGCCGGTTGGAATCCCAAAGAACAACTGAAAATTGCGGGTTTGTGGGATTTTGAAACTTAACACGTAAGCAGTGGGGAGCAAGAAAAAGATCTGTCAAAAATCGCACGGTAAGACAGACAAACAGAGAACGCTGGAATGTTCAAAAGGATATCAACCTATTTTATGGCTAAGTGATTTATCCCTATCCGTAAAAGGACATTATTAGGTATCTCACTGATAATAAAAGATAAATTTCTTAGCGTACGCCTGCGTGCCAACCTTGTTCTTGCCCCAGTTCCGAACGGATGGGGACTTCGCGACGTTTTCCGCCTTTGCCATGGGCAACGGTAACGAACCGTTCCGCCAGCATCAAGGCTTTAAGAAAGGCAGCAGCTGAATTCCAGACTTACATTGAGAATAATGCCGAGATGATCCCGAACTGCGCAGAGCGCAGGCGTTACGGGGAGCGGGTATCAACCGGATTTGTTGAAAGCACAGTTAATGCGGTTGTCGGGAAGCGCTTTGGCAAAAAACAGCAGATGCGTTGGTCAAAATCAGGTTCTCATCTCTAGCTCCAAACTCGCACACGGGCACTGGACGGAACACTCAGGCAGAAGTTCGAGCAATGGTATCCCGGCATGAAATGTGAAGCGAAGGATCCGGCATTCGACAAACTCGTGGCATAACTACCCCACACTTATGCATACTCTCTTGTCAGTCCTACTATAAGTGCTTCTGGTAGTGATAACATTTGTGTCCTTGGCAGACCGCGTAGGTAGAATCTATCGAGAAGGTGTGAAGCGAATCTGACCTGGGAGTTGGTTTAAAGCCCAAATTTAACGACGAAAGAAATGTTATCATCGTTTATTTATGGAATGTTCTATATTGTCTTGTTAAAGAACGATAGATTAGAATATATTGTGAAAACAACACGATAGGTAGTTTGTCTGGTGTTTGAGATCAGTGTTTTCAGCCAGCTGGGCTCGCCTTTAAGGATTCATTAACCAAGTCCTCGTTGACTTTAAAATCGGATGTGCCAATTATTTCCTTAATTCCTGTTTAATCAATAATTTCGGGTGATTTCGGAAATGGGCACTGAGGTACTAGAGCGCGGTATTATGCTTTCTCAAATGAAGGCTGACCATAAGGCTTTATCCAGCACGCTTGCGGCGCTGGCGCAGTCTCAGTTTCCTCCAAAAGCGGAAAAGAACCTGCGCAAATTTGCGGCGTCAGAAGCGGCAGCCTATCTGGGTATCACTCCGCGCTATCTGGCTCTGTCTGCTGATGAAATGGGGCTTGAGATTGAGAAGGTTGGTCGCGGTGAGCGCCGCTATTACTCTCTTGAGCAAATGAACCAGATTCGGATCTACCTAGCGGAAAAAGCTGGCGATGATACCGCCAAAGCGTTGAACTATGATCCGCGCCGCAAGGAAGATGAAGACATTCAGATCATTGCCTGTTCCAACTTTAAGGGCGGATCTGCCAAAACTTGTACTTCGGTGCATCTGGCGCAGCATCTGGCCTTGCAAGGCTATCGTGTTCTGCTGGTGGATCTGGACCCGCAAGGGTCTGCATCCAGTATGCTCGGCTTTGTCCCTGAGATGGTGCCGGAAGAGGAATCTCTTTTTGCATCAATACGTTACAGTGACCCGAAGCCTATGAGCGAGGTGGTTCAGAAAACGTATTTTGATAACCTTGATCTGGCCATTGGTAGCCCTTTCCTCACCGAATGGGAATTTTTTGCGCCGCATTACGCTACTTTGGCTGGACAAGAAGAGCCTGTATTACGCAACCGTATTGCAGACATTGAGGATGAGAAGAAGCAAAAAGGTATCACCAATACACGGCTTCGTGAGTTGGAAGATGAACTGGCAAGCAACCATGCCAAGCTTTCCGACTGCCTTCAGCGCAAGCTTTACTTCACTCGCCTGCAACTGGCGTTTGAAAATGTTGAAGACGCGTATGATGTGATCATCTGCGATACGCCGCCAAGTCTGGGCTACCTGTCCAACGCGGCATCCTTTGCAGCGGACCATTTGCTGGTGACCATTCACCCGCAGTGGATCGATTGTGAATCTATGGCGCAGTATCTGGCAACGTCCATCGCGCATAACGAGTTTTTTGAGAGCACCGTGGCAAAGCAGCTTGGGCCGGAATATCTGGTGCCTAAAACGCTGCAATATCTGATTACGCGCCATGATAATACCAGCCGTCCGGAAACAGATGTGGTGACCATGCTGCGTTCTCAGCTGCAAAACGTTCTCACCAACACAATGTTGCGAAGCTCCGCGATTGCCGAAGCGGGGAACGTTCAGCAAACACTTTATGAGGCGGAACGCTCCAACTTCAATGGCAAAACATATGATCGTGCGCTGGATTCCGTTAATCGAGTTAACAGCGAGATTGAGGAGCTTCTGAAGTCTTATTGGGGTCGCTCATGAACGATAAACGTAAGAGAAATAAGAGTAAACTCAGTGCGATCATGACCGGCAACAATGCAGGTCTTGAGCGTGCATCCAGTACACCCGTTGCAGAAGAGGTACCAAAGCCACGGGAGAAGAGCGCTGTTGGACGTCTTGGTGCGGCCCTGCATTCCTTAACCGAACAGCGCAATGAAGCCGTTGATCCAAGCCAGATCATCAAAAACCTCGATGCCAAGTTGCTGCTGCCATCATTAGCGCTGGACCGTGCGTTTGAAGGTGATGATGAAGAGCTGGACAGCCTGGTCGAGAGTATTTCCAAGAATGGTCAGCAAGTGCCTGTTCTTGTGCGCCCTCACCCGGACCGGACCAACCATTATCAGATCGCCTATGGGCACCGCCGGGTTAAGGCCTGCTTAAAGCTGGATATTGCGGTTCGCGCGGTTGTTGAAAATTTAAGCGATGAAGAACTTGTTATCGCTCAGGGTAAGGAAAATGAAGAACGTAAGAACCTTACCTATATTCAGCAATGCTTCTTTGCAGCCGAGCTGAGCAAGACGTTTACCCGTGAGGTTGTCGCCGCTGCTGTTGGTGCTGGCGACAAGACCCGCGTATCTAAACTGACCTCAATTATTCGCCGTGTGCCGGAAGATCTTATTGAAAACATTGGGTCCGCCCGTGGTATTGGCCGTGTGAAGTGGGAGACGGTGGCAAAGGCTTGTGAGAACGAGGGTACTGTTGCCCGGCTGCGCAAGAGCATTGCCAACCTGAAGACTTCAGGCAAATGGGATGCTCTTTCCAGTCCGGATCGTTTTGCCTGGGTTCACGATCTGGCTGTCTCTACTGAAGTGGTGGATGGAAACTTATCCCCCTCCACTGTGGAGGGAGTCGAGTCCCGCAAAGCCGCTGTGCAGCGCAAACTACTCATCAAGGGCAGAGACGGCAAACCGGCTGTTGAGGCACGCGGATCACGGAATATCAAGATTGTAATGGCAGATGAAGTGCGGGCTGCAGCCTTCTCTGAATATCTGACCAGCAAAATAGATCAGTTGCTTAAGGATTTTGAGCAGCAAGAGCAAAAGGTCGTGGAGCCAATGGGAGCAAGCGAATGACCTAACCGCAAAAGAAAACGGCCCCGCAGACGGCAATCTGCAGGACCGGAATTCATCTGGCAATCCAGAGCAGAACTCTAGAAGTACCGTATCAGCAAATTCACCGTACTTCGTGCTGCTGTTAAAATCAATCGCCTTCCTAAGGGGCGGTGCGATTTTTTGCGTTCTGCGCCCTGATTTGCCTCTTATTGATGAAACACGTTGCAAAACGTGTGTTTTAAACGCTCTTCGGGTACGTAGAGCGAGAGGGTTTTGCTATGCAAAATTCAGGCTCAGTAGCCTCGTTTAGAAAACTCACACCAGAGATGATGGTCAGTCAACGCCTGGCTATGGCAAATGATATTGTTGAAACCACAAAGTCAGAAGTGGCAATGGCGCTCAAAAAGGCAGCACCTGCCCTTGGCATTGATGGGACTTGCTATCATATTCTGGATATCCTGATCGGCCTTACTGCTGCGGATGACTGGCAACCCAACCACCGCCCTCTTGTTGCAATCTCTAATGAAAAACTGGCTGAATACGTGTGCCGCTCAAAGCGCACCGTCATTCGCTGCCTGAAACGGCTGGTAGAAGCGGGTATCATTGCTTACCGGGACAGTCCAAGCGGACGGCGCTATATTCATCGTGGTGAGTTCAGGCAAGGGAAACTGGGTGAGATTGAGCGCGGGTACGGCTTTGATTTCTCCCCTGCTCGCCAACGCGTTCGTGAGCTGAAGAAACTGGGTGTTCAGTTTGCTCAACGTCTCAAGGCACAGAAAGACGCCCGCCGGACAGTAAACCGCTTGCTCCGTGCGATTGAAGACATGGCGCTTCTTGCCGCTAAAGAAGGTCTAGAGTTTTGCGATGTACAGGACGCGGTAGAGACACTCAGCACCAAGCCGATAGATGTTGTTACTCGCGCAGAAGTGCTTCAGAGTATTTATGAAATGGCGGTCGTAGCCTTTACTCCTGCTGAAGAAGAAACACAGGAAACTGATAGTTTATTATTTGATGAGATGACATGCGCGGGTGACATTAACGACACCCCTTATAATAATACAAACCCTCAAACTCTTAAATTAGGTATAAAACAACGGAGATCAGCTCACGCTGATCACTCAATTAAGCAAAACCTCAAACAAGTTGAGGTTAAAGCAGCTCTTGAGAAGGAGCCAAGGAGCAATTTTGCGGCCAAAGTTAAGCCTGCTGAGCAAGAGGATCCGCTAGAGAGCATTTCCATAGGCTTGCTCAAATCAGCCTTATCAAACCTTCAAAATAGTCTTGGGTTTGAGTTTAACAACTGGAGTGAATTGCTGAAGGCCAGCGGTGATATTGCATTGCTGATTGGTTTGTCTCAATCGGGAATGCATCAGGCTCAGGCAAAAGTTGGACGATATGCGGCGGCGGCTGTGCTGGCAACCACAGCGGAGAAAGCCCTGCGAGATCCTTTGCTGATTTCCAGTCCGGGCGGTTATTTCAGAGCTTGCATTGATCGGGCTGTCGATGGCGAATTGGCGCTACACAAGTCGTTATTCGGCCTGGCACAATCTGGTTGAACGCGTGCAATTTGATCAAAGCCAAGGGTGCACGCGTGCACCCTTGGGATAAAAGTTCATATAAATCAAATAGATAGCTATTTTACCTTTTGTTGAATATCTTATCAAGAAGCACTTTGGCATTCTTAGTTTTGACCTTGTCCGGATAGCCCTTGGGTTTCTTGATTTTGCCTTCTTCAACGAACTTAGAGATCCACTTCATTTGGCTCTCACTGGCAAAATTATTCGCGTCTATCCAGTTGCTCAGAGCCCTTGCTGAGCTTTTGGCTTCATCAGGAAGAGGCTGTCCCAACCGTTCAGCTATCGTCATTGCCAACTTGAGCTGTGCTGGGCTTGGAGCGGATGGCTCCCCTGCCCGCTCCTTCATTGGTCCCAGATAAGCCCGCAACGTGTCATAGCTTGCCAATTCTGCACGGGTCAAACGCTTGCCCTCGCGCTCAGCTTTGCTTTTGGCTGCTTTGACCATGGCTGGGCTCGGTTTACGCTGAATAGCGAGCTTTGCCCCCTGCCCGTCCAGAACATCAATTGCCGTCTTCGCAGAGCTGCAGATCTCCTGGATGATTTCATCAGCACCGGCACTGCCCCTCACAATGTCATCAAGTCGCGCTTCCATTGTTGCGGTCGTTGCTGGATCAAGCAGAGAAGGACACCGGCCCTGCAGAAGGTGGTAGAGCTGCATAGCCGTATCGCTTGCAAAGAGTTTGCCCTTCGAGATTGTCAGGAAGCTTTGCTTCTTTAACTCTTCAATTATGGTGTCTCTGGTTGCCGGAGTACCAATGCCCTTGGCTTCCTTCAACCGTGCACGTTGGCCCTCATCATCAACAAACCTCCATGCGTTTTGCATGGCTTCTATCAAAGACCCTTCCGTGTAGCGGGCTGGGGCCTTTGTCTTCTTGGCATCAATGCTGACAGCCGAGATCCCCACGTCTTCACCGTCTCGAACCTGAGGCAGTTCTGCCTCGCTATCTGAGGACGAGCTGTCCTCGATGAACTCACTGTAAACAGCACGCCAGCCTGGATGAATTGTAGAGCGGCCCACAGTCTTGAACACAATAGTCTGGCCGTTCACCGGTACACTGATAGCAATCTGTGTCTGGTGATATTCGTAATCAGGGCCAAGCGCTGCGAGGAATGTCTTGGCTATGAAATCAAACAGCTTTCGCTCATCAGCGTTCAACCCTGCAATGATCTTTGAAAACTGATCAATCACAGCTGGATTGGGGATGATGGCATGATGAGATTCACCAGCTAGTCCGGCATCTGAGAATACACCGCGTTTGCCTGTCCTGATTGTTGGGGCCTGCCAGTCCAGATCCTTCACATAGCCGCCGCCAACAAGAGCGGCAAACACAGCGCTTGCTCCATCAACCATGTTCTCAGGAAGATAGCGCACAGCAGCGCGTGGGTAGGTTGTCAGCTTGTGGATCTCGTAAAGAGCCTGCGCAACGTCTAATGTTTTCTTCGCCGTCCATCCCCATTTGGCAGCTTGTTTTTGCAAGCTGGGAAGATCAACGGGTTTGCCTGGAGCCTGACGCCGGTTTTCTTGGCGGACGCTGGCTGGGCCATGCCAACCGGTTGCTGCTGCAGCTATTGCTTCAGCCGTAGCCTTTTGAAAATAGCGCTCACTGTCAGCCGGCCGGTGGTGAAGTTGGAACAGCCCATGTTCACCTTGAATATCTGCAGTCAGCTCAAAGTAATCTTGTGGCTTGAACTGCGAAAGCTCTTGCTCACGTCTGCAGACAATTCCAAGCGTTGGGGTACGGACCCGGCCAATGCCGATGACTGCACGTACGCCGGAAGGCACCAGTCTGGTCGTTGCGGTTCTGGTCAGACTGAGATTGAACACCTGATCGGCCTGAGCACGGGCGACCGCTGCATCATAAAGTGAACGATAACTGGCGTTGGGCTTGGCGCTGGCAAACGCCTCGCGAAGCGTCTTTTCATCTTCTGCCGTAAACATTGCTCGCAGCACGCGGCCGTTGTAGCCGTAAAAATGCAAAAGGTTCTCACCAATCGCCTGACCCTCGCGGTCGCAATCAGTGGCAATGATAACTT
>NZ_LMCE01000086.1:0-533 GCF_001623285.1 Pseudovibrio sp. Ad26 | reverse complement strand
GATATTGAGTGGCCTGCTGTCCCTGTTATGGAGTAATCGTTTTGTGATATGCCGCAGAAACGTTGTATGAAATAACGTTCTGCGGTTAGTTAGTATATTGTAAAGCTGAGTATTGGTTTATTTGGCGATTATTATCTTCAGGAGAATAATGGAAGTTCTATGACTCAATTGTTCATAGTGTTTACATCACCGCCAATTGCTTTTAAGACTGAACGCATGAAATATGGTTTTTCGTCATGTTTTGAGTCTGCTGTTGATATTTCTAAAGTCGGTTTTTTTTCTTCGTTTTCTCTAACTATTTTCCATGAAATACATTTTTGATTATTATTTGAATCAATTCCAATTACCTGAAGTCTTTCATCTATAATTGGCATTGTATGTATTGGTTTATTGGAGTAGATGCTTGCTTTTCTGAGCCATAGCTCTGATATCCAAATGAAGCCATAGTCATTTGTTATTTTGGCTCTGTCAGCTGCATAACGCCAAAAAATATATTTATCTGCTTGATCTTCAAATGTTGTATTGATTAAATC
>NZ_LMCE01000085.1:0-545 GCF_001623285.1 Pseudovibrio sp. Ad26 | reverse complement strand
TCTGTATGGGGCATGAACCAGATTTGAAAGCGTCACTTCTCAAGGAAGTTGGCGATTACAAATTAGATGTGAATATTGTCGATATTCTAAAAGATAAAAAAGCTCTTCAATTGAAACGAGAATCTGAAGGATTGGCAGTTATTCAAGACGGACAAGTCATTATTGAATCCTTCTTCCCTATGAACTTGCTTCAAAAATTAAGTTTAGATGAGCAAAACGTGGAAGATTGGAAACAACTAGTTGAGTCTGTTTTTGATTGACTTCAACTATGATGGGGCAGTCTTAAATCCAACAGAGATTGATATTCCTGATAAAAAATCATTTGTAAAAGGTATTTATGACATTCCAAAAGATGCAGGTACGATTCGAATTAAAATTACAGATGTTCTGTCAGAGTCACTTGAAATTGAGGCGGTGAAATAAGAGATGGCTAAAGTAAACCTTGATTTAGTTTCTTTAAATACCTAAGCTCTTTCTATGGAGAGCATAAAAGTCTAATTCGAAAAAATTACCGTGATTTAACAAAAAAGTTTCTTGATTACAAT
>NZ_LMCE01000084.1:0-7725 GCF_001623285.1 Pseudovibrio sp. Ad26 | reverse complement strand
GATCCACCTCGCCACCAACGTTCTACAATCGACATTCACCTTCATCGCATCAACGCCTTCTCACTATGGAAACAGGCTGCAATGCTTGACGCCTAAAGGCGGCTGCAGAAAACGTGTGCGACCAGCTTCAGGTTAAGTTGATAGCGCCATCTATTGTTTGTCATCGCAGGTGTGCTTGGTGGAGACGCTGTTTGCTCCGGTAATTGCATTGGTGGGCGGCTGCTTCCGGACCGGAAAGGGATTGGCAATTGGAGGAAAACATTAAGACCAAGTTCGAGTTAAGCTGACAGCTTCTGCGTGAGTTCAGCTCTTTTTTCTTGCGATTGCTTCTGATGAACTCGTATCACAACTTCAAATGCTCTCAACCGTTTGTATATCGATATCAACTCAACAATGGTACTCCATGAATTGACGAGGAACTGAAAAGAGCTTTCTACCCGTCCAAATGCACGTACAATCTGCTGCATCATACCAAGGGTAATCGCACCAGAAACAATTGTTGGGCCAAGCGCAATATAAGGCACAACGACCCCAAACTGTAGATAAGACCAGCGTGCGACGCCAAAATACAAGTAATGAAGATAGAGGCGAAAATAGTTAGTACGCACATCACCAAATAGCTCTCTAATACTTTTGGGGTGGGCATGTTTTTCGCTATCTTCCGCAAGAACGAGTTCTTTGCGGTAGGCTGCTTCAACTTTCTGGTTTTGAAACTCTAATCCTGGTAGTTTGATGCCAACCACAGCGAGCAATACTGTGCCGAACACCGCAAAAAAAACTGCTACAAAAATGAGAGCGTTATCAATTTGACCAATGACAGGGAGCTCTGTGATTTCAGCGGAGAGGCCCCATAGAATAGGCAGGAAAGCCATCAGAGTCATAATAGAGCGCATAAAGGAGACCCCAAGCCCCTCCATGATGCGGGCAAAACGCATAGTGTCTTCCTGAACACGTTGTGATGCACCTTCGATATGGCGAACCAAATGCCAATTCTGCATATAGTAGTCGTTCATGGCTTTGCGCCAACGAAAGATGTAGTGCTGGATGTAGAATTCAAGTATTACGGCGATCACTATTAAAAAAACAGCGATCTCAGCAAAATTAAGCAGCTCAGCAAGATAGGTCTCGTAACTAACAGAGCCAGGCTCAGCCAAAGCCTTCTGGATCATATTGTAAAATGTACCGAACCACTCATTAATCTCCACATCCAGCTGAACCTTATACCAAGTCACCGACAGTATCAGAATGGACCCAAGTACAGACCAATGAAACCATTTGAGATTTCCAAAAAAAGAACGGTACAAATCTTAAATCTCCAATCAGCATGAGCCGGCACCCGATTTGTCTTACAAAGTGCAGTTATTCTATTAATCCAAGTCTCTTTGCAGCTTGGCGAATAAAGTTACAATACTTTGTTTTTTCATCTTCATTCATTTCTTTAGGTGACGGAATAGCCAATTGGTGAAATAAGGCGATATTTTCAGGGTGTCTGAAGTAATCAGGATTAAAAATTTTACTTACGCGGCGTTCAACCGAAATTTTATTATATTCTAGGTTGCATAATGCCTCTGACGAAATAACAATGGCGAGCTTTTCAACTTCTTCCTCAGCATTTGCTGTAAGGGTATATTTAAGTGTGGCTAGAAGCAAAATGAAAGGTAAAAGCCGCATTAAGAAATCCTCTTTGAGTGAAGATAATAAACAAGGGCGTTGCCGAAAATATATTTCAGAATATTAACCACTTCCGAACGCGGTATCTATAGATTTAACAATGATATTTCTTCAGGTATAATTTAATAGGCAGGCTAAGAGAAAGTAGAGATCCACTATCTAATTATCTTTTCGCTTCCGATCGACCACGATAGGAGAGTAATGGGATGGACGGCGGTTCTGTCGCAAAGTTTAATCGGTTTTCTGCTCCCGTATTTTCGGGTACAATCAGCTTGCTCTGAATTCATGGCTTGAGGCTTGTTGCATTGATCAGTTTTAAAGGCGTCCAATACCCAAAAGATGCGATCTTGTATGCTGTTTTTTTTCTACGTCCGCTATTCGGTTTCCTACCGCGAACTGGAGGAAATCATGCAAGAGCGCGGCGTAGAAGCTGACCACGCTACTCTCAATCGCTGGGTTGTAAAATATTCACCGCTGATTGCAGACGAAGCCAGGAAGAAAAAGCGAAAAGTTGGAACCTCATGGCGCATGGATGAAACCTACCTGAAGGTCAAAGGTGAATGGGTTTACCTGTACCGTGCCATTGATAAACATGGTGATACCGTTGACTTTATGCTCTCAAAAACCCGCGATGAAGCAGCAGCGACTACGTTTTTTGAGAACGCCATTGGCAGCAATTTATTGCCGGAGAAAGTGGTGATGGACAAAAGCCGAGCCAACCGGGCTGGGCTAATTAACATCAACCTCTATTTGCTTCTTGC
The DNA here is from genome assembly GCF_001623285.1 of Pseudovibrio sp. Ad26. Taxonomy (NCBI): domain Bacteria; kingdom Pseudomonadati; phylum Pseudomonadota; class Alphaproteobacteria; order Hyphomicrobiales; family Stappiaceae; genus Pseudovibrio; species Pseudovibrio sp. Ad26. The sequence continues at coordinate 5,293 of NZ_LMCE01000084.1, read as the reverse complement.
TGGCTATTGGTGGTCTTTCATTGATATCTTGCAGGTTAAATACCTGAATAATATCATTGAGCAAGATCACCGCTTCATCAAGAGGCTGACCAAACCAATGATGGGCTTCAAGGCCTTTCATTCAGCTCAAGCGACAGTTGCTGGTATCGAGACCGCTCATCTGATCAGGAAAGGCCAACTGGATCAGCAGGTCGTTCCAGCCTACCGTCAGTTCATGGCGCTCGCAGGATAGTTGCGCCTGCACCCAAGGTGTATTGCAAGCAGGCCACAAGTTTGCGACAAAACCTAGCGCCTGTTCTCGGATATCTCTGTAGATTCTGTATTATTACAAAAGTGAAGTCTTTTTTGTAGACTACCGATAGCCATCTATTTGTGAATATTGTACTGTTTCGATGTATGCTTATCAATAAAATAGGCTCTGAGTATTTTAAGGTTGTGTTCTCAAACTTGTGTTCTGGAAAAGTAATGAAACGAATATTGATTACCTCAGCGCTCCCCTACATTAACGGTACTAAGCATCTCGGAAACTTAGCTGGGTCGATGTTGCCAGCGGATGCTTACGCTCGTTTCCAAAGAGCGATGGGGAACGAGGTGCTCTATATCTGTGCAACAGATGAGCATGGCACACCAGCCGAAATCGCTGCAACGAAAGCTGGTCAAGATATACAGACCTTCTGCACAAAACAGCATGACGTACAAGCCCAAGTCGGAAAAGCATTTGGTATGAGTTGGAATTGGTTCGGCAGAACTTCAAGTTCTGCGAACAAATATTTGACACAGCATTTTGGCGAGGTTCTAGCGCGTAAAGGGCTTATTGAAGAGCGTACAGACCAGATGATATTTTCCCCTGATGATGAGAGGTTTCTACCAGATCGATACGTAGAAGGTAATTGTCCACATTGTCAGTTCGACAGCGCTCGAGGAGATCAATGTGATAATTGCGGAGAACTACTTGACCCCGTGGATTTAATCAATCCATATAGTGTAATTTCAAACGCTAGAAACCTCGAAGTTAGGCCCACCAAACACTTACACTTGCGTTTATCGAAACTTCAAGAGACGGTAAAGATATGGGTAGATGAACGTGCGCAAAACTGGCCATCGTTAACGCGTTCTATTGCCTACAAGCACTTAAATGAAGGGGTAAGTGATCGAGGAATAACTCGTGATTTGAGTTGGGGAGTGCCCGTAACAAAAAATGGGAAAATACGAGAAGGATTTGAAGCGAAAGTATACTATGTTTGGTTTGATGCTCCGATAGGGTACATTGCTGCAACCATGGACTGGGCAGAACACCATGGTTCGGACTGGAAGCGATGGTGGCGCGTTGATCAAGGTGCAGATGATGTCACTTATGTTCAGTTTATGGGTAAAGACAATGTCGCCTTCCATACTGTTAGTTTTCCTGCAACTCTGCTAGGAAGCGGAGAACCTTGGAAAACAGTTGATCAACTTAAATCGTTCAATTGGTTGAACTGGTATGGAGGGAAATTCTCGACATCTCAACAACGAGGTGTTTTTATGGATCAAGCTCTCAAGATACTTCCGGCTGATTATTGGCGTTGGTATATCTTGTCTAACGCACCAGAGAATGATGATAGTGCATTCACATGGGAACGTTTCCAAGTTTCCGTAAACTCAGATCTCGCTGATGTTTTGGGTAATTTTGTCAACCGTGTTTTTAGGTTTGCTCATTCTCGTTTTGATGGCAAAATTCCTACCATCACCTCAATGGGTGCATTGGAAGATAAACTCGTCAAGGACCTCTCACAAAGCATCGAAACAATTACTTCACATTTCGAGGCAATGGAATATCGTAAAGCAACAAGGGAGTTGCGTAGACTTTGGGTTAAAGGGAATGAATATTTTCAAAGTGCTGAACCATGGTCTAAAATTAAAACAGATCCACAACGAGCGGGAACCAGCGTGTACATTGCGCTTAGTCTTATTCAAATTATTGCGAGACTTTCTGCTCCTTTTGTTCCATTTACATCGGAAAAGATTTTTATGGCTCTTGGTAAACAAGATAAGCTCACCTGGCCAACAAAAGATGCTCTTGACGAAATTACAAGTTTGCAGTCAGGAGAGAACCTAGGCGAATTAGAGGTTCTATTCCGAAAAATATGTACCGATGATATAGAAAACTGGTCGACAGTATACGGTGGAGCGCTATCGGTTTAACGCTAGCATTAGTTCTGGTGATTAAGTAAGAAAGATAATTTCAGTTTCGATCAGTGGTTTTGTCGCAAACTTGGGGCAAGGACAAGATCTGTCAAAAATCGCACGGTAAGACAGACAAACAGAGAACATTGGAATGTTCAAAAGGATATCTACCTATTTTATGGCCAAGTAATTTGTCCCTATCAGTAAACGGACATTATTAGGCACCTTACTGACTATAAAAGATAAATTGCTTAGCGTACGCCTGCGAGCAAAACTTGTTCTGGCCCCCAGAAGCGGAACCAGCGCCAGGCTCAAATCTGGGTGGACTTCGATAAACGGTCGCACTGTTGCATCAAAGCGTGTGTGTTTAATCCGTTCCTGCAGACGCAGGCCGTAAACCTTCAAGAGCCCGCGTACCTCGTTTGTCAAGTCTATGCATTTACGCAAGCAGGCCTTGCGACTGCTCAGGAGCGTACGCATTGCATGCGAACGGCGGCTTTTCATATGCACTGGGCTATACCAGCCGGAGCGCAGAACCTGCGCTATGCCGGTGCATCATTCTTATCGGTCTTGTTACGCATAGCAGACAGAGCCGCATTCACTTGCCTTGCCTCCATGCAGACAACGTCAAAGCCGTGTTGTTCCTTCAAGCCGTAAAACAGAGGCTGGCTCATTGTTCCAGCTTCAAAGCCAATGCGGGTGATAAGCAACGACGTCTGAGCTAAGGTATTGGCGATAACATCAACTTCGCAGGCAACCGAGCGTTCAAATATAATCTTGCCTTCGCCGTCAATCACACAGATCGAAACAGACCGTAAAGAAACATCTAAACCAGCATAGTATTCCATGGTACTCTCCCATCCTCGCAGCAATATGCTGCGATCTTAACAGGAGCTGTCCTCTCATGAAGGACGAGCCCGATTACGCATGCTAATGGTTATGTTGCAACGTGCTAGGAATAACTAGAAGTTCTCAGAGTGAGTTGCCGCGACCTGTTGAATCCACCGCCAACTGCGGACATTCATTCGGCTCTATCAGGGGCTGAGACTGTTTGCTTGAAGGGTTTTGACCGTCTCCTTCAAACTGACTCGTCACTATTTCCAAAACCATAGGATTTTGTTGGCAGAAGCCTAAATCGTACGGCACTGTTATGAAATCAGTCGTTGACTTTGAGTGATGATAACTGCCAGCATCACCGCAAAGTTATAATTTACATGTCTCACTGCGTAGGGCGGCATTACGATCCATTTGAGACCCAGTTCTTGGAAGGTGGTTAAATGCTCGAACGCTCAAAACCTCATGTCAAAGCTATCTGGAAGTAAGCGCTCGGTGAAGCCGACCTAACGATGATGGCTTTGGCAAACTTATGTTAGCGATCAGCATTGGCTTTAAACAGCATGGCGTGCACCTTCACTGAAAGAAAGAACAGCTAGAATATACGCCTGAAGCGAATTTACGCAACAGCGTCGGGGTCATCCTCCTCAAGCGCGCGCCACACCATCACGCTCCTATAGTATCGAGAGTACGTGGTTGAATATGGGGCCTCCGTGCGTATAGAACTCATTGATTACCGAGAAGTGATCACCCTGTTCGATAATCCGCAAATCTGCCTCAACACGATTATGGACCAAGTGATCGTAGAAGTCTTTGGTTTGTGCTTGATATTCGGCGCTTTCCTTAGAGCCAGCATAAAGAGTGAATTTCGCTCCGCGATGGCATGGCAAATGTAAAGGACTCATGAAAGGCAGATCTTCCGGTGAAATCCCCATCTGGTAGTTTTGAGCGTCGTGCATGTAAGGTTCCATATTGTAACCACCAGAAAAAGCAACTACGTTCTTGAATATAGATCCCGGTAGATCTGGATCTAATTGTGACCAATTGAAGACACCCATGCAAGCAGTCAGATGTGCACCTGAAGAGTGCCCCGCAACTGATATTCTGTCTCGATCTATGCCCCATTTTTCTGCGTTGACATAAAGATAGCGGATCGATTTCTTAACGACTTCGATCATTTCTTGAATAGAGACATCTGGCACTTGCGGGTAGTTGAGATTTGCAACCAGGACATCTTCTTGAGTGAATGAGTTTGCAATCTGGTAGTAGATGTCCTTTTGTGTGTACTGCCAATAACCACCATGAATATGGATCAGTAGTGGGCGCAGTGCTTTTTGATCTTTTGGCACAAAGAGATCCAAGTTACTGCGATAGAATGGTTGACCTCCGGTAGTAATTTCATGTTTCTCACAGTGGCTTGAAAGCTTCGTTTCGATCCACTGCTTTGCGAGTTCCCCAGCATCCGGGGACGTGAAAAACGTATGGAATTGGTCGAACAACTCCTTGGAAGTGTAGCCATCGAATATAACATCATTGCCTTCAGGAAGCTGAACAATATTAGCTTCAAAGGTGAACTTGTCGTCTTCGACCAGCGCAACATCTCCGAAGCGCCCCCCCCCCATTGTCCTTCGGTAAATGTCATCGACTTTTGGTAATTTTTCCATTACATCGTCGATATCGGGCGCACCAATCGTCAAGTCATGCACATAACAACGTTCCATTCCCAATTCGTCGTATTTTTGACGAAGGCTGTTCGAATTTTCCTCAACGGCCTCGAGAATATTGTTTTTTTTGCTGGAAACCTTAACATTCACTATGCGGCCATCATTGGTTTTGAAGCGCGGCGGGTATTGGTTCACGTAAGAAATCTTCATGGTGATCCCTCTTTTCTGAAATCAAAACTGAAGATACACATGGGATGTAAAAATCCTTAGAATTAATCAGCTTAAAATGGCCGCTTAGCGAATATAATGAAATTTTCCGGGATCAGGAACGAACTCCAGAGCGGACGCATACCAGGGAATCCGGAGAGAGCTTGAATGTTCAGTATGGTCGCTCAACAACAAGCTGACCGAAATCAACCTTTGATTGAAGTGACATGCTAACTGGACCTTCCTAGAATTAGGCCGAATGTCCGCAAATGGTCACAAGCGATTTGCTGCACCCGCGAAGGTGTCCGTCGTCGAATGAAGTTAGACAGAATTAGCTTCTGAATAGCGGCGTGTTTGGCCCGGTTTGCATGTTGATGTTAAGCGGCTTGCGCGTGGTAACGCAAGCGGCGATTTTGAAGAGTTCT
>NZ_LMCE01000083.1:0-1640 GCF_001623285.1 Pseudovibrio sp. Ad26 | reverse complement strand
GGTAAAGCCAAACGACATGGGCAATGATTTGAGGTGGGAACCGGTGGCGTTTGTAGCTGATCGATGATGTCGTCATGAGACAACCGCTAACCCATTAAACTGGTGTCAAAATTTACGTGACAACGCCTACAATAACCAACGGCCCAACATGGCCATCGGCGGCATCACGCCTGTCAAGAAATTGAAACTGGCTGCATAACTCTACCGCCAAGCTCCTCCAATAATTGGGGGATTACCCCGCCAATAAAACCTGATCTCGAAATTCCTTGATCCAGCGGTTCAACGTAGCACGTCCCAGGCCCAGATCGGCGGTAATTTCAGGAATAGGCCGGCCACTCACTTCTACCAGCCGCACTGCTTCCCGCTTAAACTCTTCCGTATAATGTTTGCGCCCCATGAAATCCTCCTGATCTTAGAGTATCAGAAGGCTCTCCACTTTTCCTGAACCAGTCCAACTATACCCCCTACCTGAAGCGACCCCACATTCGGTTTATTGGCAAAGATTGCATATTTGACCCACCATTGACGCGGATTGAGATCAATCGACTTTGAGTTCAGATTACTCAATGTAAAACACCGAGAACACGAAGGGCTTGCTGAGTACCGATACTTTCTCTGGAAGTGACAGAGAGTGAATATACTAGCCGAACGGAGGGCGATATTGAGGAACGGCTAACGCAAAAATACTCAGAACTTCGATCTAGCAACAGTACGTTGAGTTGGATTAATTTTTGCAATGACTTGTATATTTTGCGCAATCTCTTCTGGTGAGGCACCAGCGTATATTCTTTGTCGGAATCAATACGCTCTGGCTTTTCTTTCGCTTGAAGGACACCCACTCATTGTCCCACGTTGTCATTTATCTGGTTTAAATGATCTTGATGATCAGACTGCTGCGGCACTCTTTCAGATGGCCACGAAGGTCTCTCGTGCCTTGCGTGCAACGATAGGCTGCGAAGGAATTAATTTAATCTTGTCTGACGGTGTGGCAGCAGGTCAGGATGTTTTTCACGTACACCTAAATGTAAAGCCGCGATGGAATGGAGACGATGTCATTTTACGCTGGGATACTAGTACTGCACCAGAAATAACACGTGCGGAGTTAGCATCTGCGCTAAAGAAGCAACTGTCTACCTTGTAAATGGGCGTTATGTTGTTAGAGATGGCTCGGGAAAACTGAACAGGCGATATAAGTGGATTTTCGGTCTGTAATTTGCCCTTATGGCTTTACAGGAGAACCGACTATGGCGCGCCGTCCCAGACGCAATCACACATCTGCCTTCAAATCCAAAGTAGCCTTGGCGGCCATTCGAGGCGAGTAAACCTTGAGTGAGCTTGGTCAACACTATGATGTGCACCCGAACCAGATCAAGCAATGGCGGGATCACCTGCTAGAAGGTGCCAGCGATGTCTTCGAGAAGGAAACCAAAGCCGCTGAACCAGCGGCAGTTGATGTCAAAACTCTTCACGCTAAAATCGGGGAGATGACGGCGCTATCAACTTAACCTGAAGTTGGTCGCACACGTTTTCTGCAGCCGCCTTTAGGCGTCAAGCATTGCAGCCTGTTTCCATAGTGAGAAGGCGTTGATGCGATGAAGGTGAATGTCGATTGTAGAACGTTGGTGGCGAGGTGGAACGAA
>NZ_LMCE01000082.1:0-8923 GCF_001623285.1 Pseudovibrio sp. Ad26 | reverse complement strand
AAGTTGGCTCTGGACATACAATAACCAACGGCCCAACATGGCCATCGGCGGCATCACGCCTGCCAAGAAATTGAAACTGGCTGCATAACTCTACCGCCAAGCTCCTCCAATAATGGGGGGATTACCCCCCCACAACCCATAACTCAAGCTACTGCTTAATCTGCGCGAAGCCAATTATGAAGCAGGCTCGCCCGTTCAAATAAACAGAACGGCCTCTATTGACTCACAACCCAGATGAAATGGGGATACACTATACCAACAGCATCCAAGGCTCGACCTTAATTATATTATCTACAGACGTGCTTTACAAATGGAATATTTTCTATAAAGATTCCCGTAATGACAATTCATCATAGCTGTATTTACTTTAGTGAATATATTTCACCTACGGCGTAATGATGAATTAGCGATGTAATACTGCTAAATATTATTTGCATCATCGATCAAGAAAATGAAGTTATACAATCTACCTTGCATGAGTTAAAATATGACAGAACATCTTTTTTCTACAATTTCATGGTACAAGCAGCATTGTCTTTACGAAGTATCCGATGAAAAGTTGCATGTCTTAGATACAGCATCTGTTCTCTATTTTGACTACAATGCAGTTACACGAGATTTTCCCTGGCTCTGTTCTGATAGCAAACAAAAAACCATAAAGAACATTTTAGATTGGGCAACTAGTATGGCCGCTGTGTCTAAGGGGCACATAGATGGAAGTAATGTGAACACTCCCCTTTCACGAAACGGGAAAACTATCAACGCAATACGGCCTCCAAGATACGGGCGTGCTAGTATTATTGATAGCGCTAAAGCCATGGGAATGAATGATATATCAGAAGAGCAGCGGCGCTTGTGCGACATTAAAGGATGCGGAATTCGGCCGAATCTCGTCGCACAAGCGGCGCCCCACTCAACTGGCTTACTTACTTTGATTGAGGCAGTTACTGAGATTATTAATAGAAAAATTATAGAGCGCATTTTTGATATCTCGGATCTACCTCACAAGTGTTTACCCTACTATGCAGTTGTTGATATGGGATTCCGACATGATGGAGTTTATGAGAAATCCGCGAGGACAGCCTTAATCATTAGGAGGGCGCATTTCAGGCCAAAAGACAATGATGAGATATCTAAGTACAACTCTAGTAAGCATAAAGATATTTCATATATCGAGAAGCTACTCAACCTTTTTTGCATAACTTCTACTGCATCTGATGTCGCGCTTGAAGTATATAGTGACCATGATCAATGGCGATGCAGATTTGCAGGACAAGAACTAGATTGGCTAACTCATGAGCACTTACTTACACTAGCAGAAGAATATCAACTCTCATTTCCTAATCAAATTCGCCTGACAAATATTCAGATGGCCGATGAGAAGCATGACGAGGAGAGACAGTCACGTTTGCTAGTCGATTTCTCTCAATATTGCTTTACAGATTTTTCAGCGCCATATTACGAAGTAACTCCTGCGGTAGATAAGCCGCTAAATTTTGGAAACGTTAGATGGATCGGGGGAGATCATGGATCAAGTAGTATTCACTTTCAAAACCTTAAGAATAATAGATTTTTCAATAAGAGCAGATTAGATCCTGATGTGTTACTTCATTTTGAGAACCTTAGTCCTTCTAAGGAGTACTCCAAGGTCGTCAAATTTGGGCATGAAATTGTAGCTTCCTTAAGTAAAGGAAATGCAGATAGCTCTGAAATAGACCAAAGAATTTCTGAGTTCATTGATTTAGCATTTGATTGCCGGCTAAGTAGTTAGGTTAGGTTAGATTTTGTGCCTAACTAATATCTTGTCATGAATGAAACTCCTTGTACAACAGCACGCCCAAATAGTTTTATTTTACTTAGCTAGCTGCATAGCAATTTGGAATGGAGTGTAATCGATTTGTTTTGCCTAGATGAAATATATTTTACTATAAAAGTGCTCTTGGTCCGGATCTTTAATCGTCTAAAAAGTGGCCTACTTCATCACTGTCAGAGAAGAAAGCTGCGGCATTTTCAGCAAATAGATCAAATGAATTGTGGGCCAACTTGCTTGAGGATGGTTTGGGACTATTTTGGTATACATGTTTCACCTTATGAGGCTGATCAATTTGCTGAAAAAACACGAAGCGGGGTCACTTTAGCTTCTATCGTGACAGCAGCCCAAAAGAAAGGAATAGTTGCTAACGCTGTTCGTTGTAACGTCAATTTTTTGAAAACTTCAAATAACCCTATTTTATTACACTGGCGAGGCAATCATTATGTGCTTTGTCAGTATATTAGAAAAAATTACTTTAAAATATTTGACCCAGCTGCTGTAAGACCTGTTGTTTTGAGCGAACAAGAATTACTTTCAAGTTGGATATTTTCAACTGAAGGAGACAGTGAGGGAATTGCTGTTTTATTTGATGCGCCGCCCGATACTAATCATTACACAAGAGATAGAAAGAACTCGAGTTCAATTGCAAAAACATTAGTTATTCTTCTTACGCCTTATAGAGCACAGTTATTTATGATAGTGTCACTCATTGGAATAAGCACTATTCTTGCGATGTTATCACCTATATTGATGCGCCAGTCGATAACTAATGGTGTATGGGAAGACAATACTAAACTCATATTATATCTACTTTTAGCGCAGTTGATATCCCTTTTCTTTCAACATTCGACGGAGATATTTAGCTCGTCTAAAAGTTATATAGTTTCTGCAAAATTTTGCCGTAAGATATTGGTTCATTTCTTTGAAAGCTTTATGTCGTCTAGTCTTGCATACATAGAGAGTAAGAACACCGGTGATATAATAGGGCGGATCTCGGATCAGCATAAGTTACAAAGATTTATAAGTACTCACGCGGTTACAATATTTTTTGATATTTTAACTATATTAGCATTATCTTCCGTGGTTTATATTTACGGAGATGTGGTGTTTTATTCACTTTTCGTCGGGATTTTATTGGGTTTCTCATGTTTTTTCCTTCTCATTAAACGGGTTTCTCGAGCAAATTATGAAAGATACACTTTCAGCGATAGATCGAGAAATATTGAGCTTGAGATGATATTGGGATTTTCAGATCTAAAAACGACAAATTCAGGAAAGACAATATTAAAGGAATGGAACAGGCGACAATCTCGGCTTGAGAATTCTACATTGAAGGCAGTACATTACGAAAAGCTGCAAAGTACACTAACATTATTCTTTTTTAGAGCGTCTTCAACGATAGTTATTTATCAAATGATTCTTGGTATCACGACTGAAAAGTACTCTTTCGCAGAGTTTATAGCTGTAAGCATATCTGTATCTTTTATCGTTAATTCGCTTAACAACATCATTAATTTTATACAAAGAGGAGAGGATGCATGGGTCAGCGCTTTTCGTTTATTGTCACTTGATCATTCAAATGAAGCAATTGAAACAAAACTAATCAGCCCGCCCAAAGATGTGCCAATGCAGTTTGAGGGAATACAGCTTATAAATGTGAGCTTTTGGTACCCAGGAGCTGAGGACAGGCATACTTTGAAAAACATAAGCCTGACTATCAAAAAAGGGTCGACAGTTGCCATAGTTGGCAAAAGTGGCTCTGGTAAAAGTACACTACTGAAAGTTTTAATGCTTTTATACGAACCATGTAGCGGGAATATTCTTCTGAATGGTGCCGATATGATGCAGTGTAGTCTGGATGCATGGAAAGAACGCTGCGGTACAGTATTGCAAGATGGTTTCCTTTTCTCGGATACCATCGAAAACAACATCACAATGTCTTTTGGTATGACAGAGACCCAAAATGAGAGGTTTACTTTTGCTGTTACTACTGCAAAACTAACTGATTTTATAGATCAATTGCCGTTAGGCGCCAAAACGATTGTCGGTCGAGAAGGTTTCATGCCATCTAGTGGTCAAGTGCAACGCATATTAATTGCACGCGCATTATACACTAATCCTGAGTACCTGTTTTTAGATGAAGCTACCAGCTCACTTGATGCCTCCACAGAGGGAGAGATAGTAACTAATCTGCAGCATGCCACGCAAGGTATTACAAAGATCGTCGTTGCACATCGACTATCGACGATTATTAACTCAGATCTTATTGTTATGATTAGAGATGGCTCTATTGTAGAGCAAGGTAGCCATGAAGAATTACTTGAACTTAGAGGGTATTATTACTCGTTGGTATCAGATCAAATGCTGCTTACAAGCAAAGATAGCGTGAGTTGATGATTTGCAAGATCCACATATCAGTAGCGGTGGGCGCTCTGTTTATTTGAACGGGTGAGGCTGCTTCATAAGTGGCGTGCAAAATATGGTGGCCTTGATGCGCCAATGATCTCAACAATGAAGTCGGCGTTGTCACGTAAACTTTGACACCAGTTTAATGGGTTAGCGATTGTCTGGTAATCCCCCCGGAATTTGATCGAGTTTAAAAGTAGAGATATTGTTGCCTCATATTGAGGACTGATTTTATGAAGAAATCTCGTTTCAGTGAGGCTCAGATCATTGCGATTTTGAAGCAAGGCGAAAGCGGAATACCAATAGCACAGCTTTGTCGCGAACATGGTATGAGCGCGGGCTCCTATTATAAGTGGCGTTCCAAGTATGGTGGCCTTGAGGCCCCTATGATCCAGTCGATGAAAACGACGGAGGACGAGTTACGGCGTTTCAAGAAAATGTACGCCGAACTCAGCCTACAAAACGAACTTTTGAAAGAAGCTCTGGGAAAAAAGGTTTAAGGCCATCTCAGCGCAAGGAGATGGCCCGTTCTGCTGTTGCGGACAAACAGGTATCGATTGCTTTGGCGTGCCGCACGTTTGGTGTGAGCCAGCGGTGCTATCGTTACACTCGGCTATTGAATGACGACAATGCCCTGATTGACGATTGGTTGGTGCGTTTGACGTGTGCGAACAGGACCTGGGGCTTTGGGGCGTTGTCACGTAAACTTTGGCACCAGTTTAATGGGTTAGCGGTTGTCTCATGACGACATCATCGATCAGCTACAAACGCCACCGGTTCCCACCTCAAATCATTGAGCTATTGGCAAGTCTGGTGTATGAGCATTTTCTTAAGCAGCTTTTTTATCGAGTTGAGGCTGTTCGATACCATCTTTGAAATTGATGCCTGTGATGAGTTTTCCCAAGTCAGCAAAGCCGCGTAGTTTTCTCCAGTTCGCCTGTGCGCACTGGCTGAGTTTGAACATCATATGCAGCATGCCGTCGCGGTTGAGGCATCCCTTTGAGCGTTTGGTTCGGTGCCTGATGGTTGTGTTAGTGCTGGGTGTATTTTCCCCAAAGTTGCTGTTTGAAAAATCCCCACTTTCGCAGCTTTGATTTTTAGAGAAGGGGCATGCCCCTTCTCTAAAAATTGGCCACACTGGTCTTCTTTTGTTTTGAGCAAAGGAGTGACGATGAGGTGGTTGATTTAGGGATAATCGTCATGATCCATGATTTGAAGAAGCAAGGGCTTTCCATCAGCAGCATTGCCCAAAAGGCGGGCCTGGACCGCAAGACAGTGCGTAAATACCTCGATAGAGGTCTTGAGGCTCCGGTTTACGGGCCTCGGGCATCGGGAAAGTGGGCATTGGACGAGTACCGGGGATATCTGGTTGAGCGCCTTGAGCGTTTTCCAGGTCTGTCTGCCAGCCGGTTACACCGGGAGTTAAAGGAGCTTGGGTTTCAAGGGGCCTATTCGACGCTGACGGAATATCTGCGGCTGATCCGGCCAGCACCTGTGCGCCCTTTTGAGCGGCGCTTTGAGACAAAGCCTGGCGAACAGGCACAGGTTGATTTTGCAGAGTTTACGGTGGAGTTTACCGATGAGCCCGGGTTGAGGCGTAAGGTCTGGCTGTTTTCCTATGTGCTTGGCAATTCGAGATTTCTGTGGGGACGATACTGCGTTAATCAGCAGCTTGATACGGTGCTGCGCTGCCATATTGCGGCTTTTGAAGCCTGTGGCGGAGCATGTAGCACGGTGCTTTACGACCGCATGAAGACTGCTGTTTTAGGGGAGGATGAAGCAGGTGTTGTCAAGTTCAATCCTTCTTTGGTGGCACTACTGGATCACTACGGCGCGCAGCCACGCGCCTGCAAGCCGTACCGGGCCAAGACGAAAGGTAAAGTGGAGCGTCCGTTTCGCTATATCCGCCAGGACTTCTTCCTCGGCCGGACCTTTAAGAACCTTGAGGACCTCAACGCCCAGTTCACCTGGTGGTGCGAGAGACAAGCCAATGCCCGTGTTCACGCCACCACCAACCGTGTGGTGCAGGAAGCTTTTGAAGAAGAACGCTTATCTTTGATTGACCTGCCTGTCTTGCCATACAATACCGTCCTGACTGTGGAGCGACGCATTACCAAAGATGGTGTGGTCTCGGTAGGCGGGAACCTCTACTCCGTGCCGCAAACAGCCAAACGACGCACAGTGGAAGTCCAGCATCACCCGCAGGAGATCAGGATATATGAGAATGGCGAGCTGATTGCCTGCCATCCGGTGCTGGAGGGCAAGAACCAGCGCCGGGTTGACCCGCTGCATCGCAAGCTCCCACCCAAAGCAAAGGAGAGGCAATCAAAGACAAAGCTGCCCCAAGGGGCTGTCCCGCAGCGTTCCCTGGCTTTTTATGAGGCGGCCGGTGAGCGGATGGCTAACCAGACAGGAGGCCTGTCATGAGTTCTGTCTCTGATCAGATCCGCGCTGCTCTGGTTGGCCTGAAAATGCCACGCGCTTTAGAGGTGCTGGACCATACCTTGTCCCAGCTGGAACAGGGAGAACTTTCTGCTCTGGAGGCTATCGACAGCCTCCTCAATGAGGAATTTTCTACGCGCGAGGGCCGACGGGTCACTGTCGCGCTGGCCACGGCCCGTCTCACACCCATCAAGACGCTGGAAAGCTTTGATTTTACCTTCCAACCGTCGCTGGACAGAGAGCGCATCATGGCTCTGGCTGAGCTGGAATTTATCACCCGAAAGGAAGTGGTGCACTTCCTTGGCCCGCCCGGTACCGGCAAATCTCATCTAGCCACGGCTTTGGGGGTGGCAGCTGTTAAAGCTGGCAAAAGCGTCTACCGCATCGCTTTGGCGGATCTGATCGATGCTTTGTCAAAGGCTGAAAGAGAAGGCAAACTTACCGAAAAGCTCCGCTTCTACGCCAGGGCTTCGCTGCTCATCGTAGACGAGATCGGCTACCTGCCTATCACAACCGGTGGCGCCAATCTGTTTTTCCAGCTCGTCAATGCCCGCTATGAAAAGGGAGCGATGATTATGACCTCCAACCGCGGCTTTGCAGAATGGGGAGAGGTCTTCGGCGATCCTGTGGTCGCCACAGCCCTGCTCGACAAGCTGCTCCATCACGCGGTCGTTGTCCAGATCGATGGTGCCAGCTATCGCCTCAGAGCCCATGCTGACCTTATGCCCGATCACGTGCGCTCAAACGCCTCCATAACTCCTCCACCGCCGCCAAAACGGCGCGGCAGACCAAAAGAAAAGGTCAGCGCTGACCAATAAACCTGGCTGGTCACCAAACCCTCAAACTGGGGAATTTTGGACCAGCGATAGTGGGGAAATTTGAACCAGCATTGACAGGTGGCGAATGTGGATTCAATAGGGTTGGAGGTGCGGATTGATTGCCAATGCATCTGCGGAAAATCATAGAAGGTCAGAAGATCGTGCTGGTCTTTGAGAAGCCATTCCACGGCTCTTGGATATTTGCCCTCGAATTGTTCTACAAACAGATCAAAAGCTGTTTCTGCCTGTGCCCTTGTCGGTACCATCCAGATATCTTTGACGGCAGTTCTTGCTTTGTCTTGCACAGTTTTTGGCAGATATCCTGTGATATTGTTCGTCTTATGCACCCAGCAGCGCTGATGACGGGTTGCGCTGAAGACCTCATCAAGAGCAGCCCAGAAGCCCAGAGCGCCATCCCCGACCGCTAGTTTAGGAGCGTTCATTCCACGCTTCTTCAGCTTCACAAGCACCTCCCGCCAGCTCTGTGTGCTCTCGCGCACGCCGTCCTCAATGGCAAGAAACTTCTTCTGTCCCAGCGCGTTAACGCCAATCACCACCAGCGTGCACAGTTTGACATCTTCTGCACGCAAGCCACTGTAAATGCCATCCGCCCAGATATAGACCCATTCATCCTTGTCGAGCGGAGACTGGCGCCACGTTCCATACTGGCCTGCCCATTCCTTTTTGAGCCGCGAGACCGTGCTGGCAGAAAGGCCTGTCGCCTCAGGACCTACCAACACCTTCAGAGCTTCCTCCATCTCACCGCTGGAAACCCCTTTCAGGTAAAGCCATGGCAAGGCGGCTTCCAGACTTTTAGCCTTGCGCACATAGGGTGGCACAAGTGCTGAATGGAATGTCACTGGTTTGCCTGAGCGAGCCCGAACCTTGGGTACCTTCACTGATACCGGCCCGATGCCCGTCTGGATTTCACGTTCAGGATGATAACCATTACGCACGACCCGGGCTTTACCGCACTCGTCAAACTCTTGCCTGTAACGGGCAAGGACTGACTGGAGTTCTACTTCAACAGCTTGTTGCAACAACTTCCTCGCTCCTTCACGCAGCAACTGCGTCAGCGGATCCTCAAAAACAGTGCTTTGACGGGGGAAGCTCAAGAACATTATCTTTGTCCATGGTGGCGTATCTCCAAGTGGTTGAAACGTTGATTTGGTCATCAAACATTCAACTTGATCCGCTGCTATCTCAAAAGCCCCATACACCAGATTCAGTTATAGCTCCAAATCATTGCCCATGTCGTTTGGCTTTATCACCGCTTCTCACTTAGCTTACGCGAAGTAGAAGAAATGCTGCTGGAAAGGGCATTGTGGTCTCCTATGAAACCATCCGTCGCTGGGGAATTAAGTTTGGCCCAGCTTACGTTCGCCAGTTGCGTCGCAAAACTCCCAGCGCCACTGATGTCTGGTATCTTGATGAGGTTGTGATC
>NZ_LMCE01000081.1:0-19690 GCF_001623285.1 Pseudovibrio sp. Ad26 | reverse complement strand
AGTTTGTCGTAGGCTGGGCGGGGCTTCTGGAAGACGTAACGCACCTTTCAGTGGTCCGGTGAACCGAACTTCAAACGTGACCGCATGGTTTGAGGGGAAGGGCCCAGGACTATAGGGTATCACGCGGTGACAGATACAAGCGCACCGGCAGTAAAACCTGCTTTTGCAAATGGATCTGTCAAAGACGGAGGAACTGTTTGGGCATGGAAACGTGTCTGGGTAAGCCACTGTTTTTTCAGGGAAACCGGCTATCGTGCCTTATAGGCAAAAGAGGCGACGTTGTTCATTATAAAAAGCCCGGGCAAGGCGTGTAGCCAATGCCGAAGAATTAGTTTCAATAAGTAGCGCAGGTATTGCCTGCCGCCTTGCTCATCCCGATTATCGGGAACTCTGGTCCAACACTGCATGGGATGCCATGTGGTGCTGTTGGTGTTTGAAGTGTAAATGTGACAAGTTCTGATGCGCACCCTTTGCGCAAGTTTTCAGGGGGATATTCCGGGGAGCTGTCAGAATACAATTAATCCAAGTGGGTTAGGTTGGTTCTGAAAGATGCAATGAGTAGGGGGCTTGAAGGCAAATGGTGATCGCATTCATCATCATTTTCATCATGTTACTCGGTATTTATGCCGTGTTTGTAGAGCCTTGGCTGCCACCGAGAATTACCCGGCATAAAGTTGTTGTTTCTCCAGAAGCTCTTGGCCAAAAACCTTTGCAAATTGTTGTTATGACCGATCTGCATGCCTGCTGGCCGTGGATGCGCCCTGAACGGATTTCGCGCATCGTAGAGCGCGTGAACAGCCTGGAGCCTGATCTTATTGCGCTTTTAGGCGATTACCACACAGCCATGCATCCTCCTTTCGCAAAGCCTTTGGCCTCTGCTACCGCTTGGGCGCAGCCTATGCAGCATTTGAAGGCGCCTCTGGGTGTTTTTGGTGTACTGGGCAACCATGATTGGCTTGAAGGTGGTGAGGACGCCAGAGAGGCGTTGGAAGCTTCTGGAGTAACTGTTCTTGAAAACAGAGCTCAGCGGGTATCTACGCGAGGCAACTCTCATGTCTGGCTTTTGGGACTGGATGATCAGTATGGCGAGGCCTGCCAGTTGCACGGGACGGGACGCCGGGATGATCTTGAGGTGGCCTTAAGTCAGGTTGAAGATGACAGCGCCCCGCGGATTTTGCTTGCCCATGAGCCGGACATCTTTCTTGAGGCCAATAAATCCGTAGATTTGACAGTGAGCGGGCATACGCATGGAGGGCAAGTTCGCTTGCCGTTTATTGGTGCATTGACAATACCATCGCGGCTTGACCGGAAGTATGCGAAGGGCGCTTTTGAGGAAAATGGAAGCACTCTTATCGTTGGCAGCGGGCTTGGATGCTCGGGACTTCCAATCCGTTTTCTTTGTCCGCCAGAACTTTTGCTCATAGAAATATATGCTTAGGCTACAGGGTATTGATCGCATCAAAGGGATTGTTTGATTGCGTCTAACTTGCTTTCATTACCTTTCCGTCTTGAGAGAATCTCAAGGCAAAGAAGCTTGATATTTTGGTGATCTGGGCCGATTAATAGAGCCAGTATAGCGGGAGCTTCGTTTATTGTTGCTTCCGTATTTTCAAGATTTATGCGGCCGCAGAGAGCTGCAGGTAATAAGTGAGTGGTCCTGTTTTCTCGGATCTTGAGCGCTTGGTAGGTGCGATCAGAGCCGGATTTGAAACAAGGATCATTCGTTTCCAGGAGACAAGCGCAATGTCGCAGGCCAAAACTCTTTACGATAAGATCTGGGACCACCACGTGGTCAACACGCAAGAAGACGGCACTTGCCTGCTTTACATTGACCGCCACTTGGTACACGAAGTGACGAGCCCGCAGGCATTTGAAGGCCTGCGTATGGCTGGCCGTCAGGTGCGTCACCCAAAGCGTACACTGGCTGTTGTTGACCATAACGTGCCGACCACTGATCGCTCCAAAGGTATTGATGATCCTGAAAGCGCGTTGCAGGTTGATACACTTGCGAAGAATGCTGCTGAGTTTGGTGTTGAGTACTACTCAGAGCTCGATCAGCGTCAGGGCGTGGTGCACATCGTGGGTCCTGAGCAGGGCTTTACACTGCCGGGCATGACCATCGTTTGTGGTGACAGCCATACATCCACTCATGGTGCTTTTGGTTCTCTTGCACACGGTATCGGTACTTCTGAAGTTGAGCACGTTCTGGCGACGCAGACGCTGATTCAGAAGAAAGCGAAAAACCTGCGTGTGACTGTGAATGGTCAGCTGCCGGAAGGTGTGACCGCGAAAGATATCGTACTGGCGATCATTGGAGAGCTGGGTACTGCTGGTGGCACCGGTTACGTCATTGAATATGCTGGTGAAGCGATCCGTAACCTGTCTATGGAAGGTCGTATGACCGTCTGTAACATGTCTATTGAAGCTGGTGCACGTGCTGGTCTGATTGCTCCGGATGAGAAAACTTTTGAGTACCTGAAGGGCCGTCCTAAATCACCTAAGGGCGCCGCATGGGAACAGGCACAAGCTTACTGGGAAACTCTGTTTACTGATGATAATGCAGAGTTTGATACAGAAATCGTTCTGGACGCAGCGAACCTGCCTCCAATCGTGACCTGGGGCTCTTCTCCTGAAGATGTTGTTTCCGTTACCGGTGTTGTTCCTAATCCGGCTGAGATCGAAGACGACAACCGCCGCGCTTCTAAAGAACGTGCGCTTGAGTACATGGGTGTTGAAGCTGGTCAGAAGATCACCGACATCAAGGTTGACCGTGTGTTTGTTGGTTCTTGCACCAACGGGCGTATCGAAGATCTGCGCGAAGCTGCTGCCGTTGTTAAAGGCAAGAAGGTTGCAGACACCGTTAGCGCGATGATCGTTCCGGGTTCTGGCCTGGTGAAAGCACAGGCTGAAGCGGAAGGTCTGGATGAAGTCTTCAAAGATGCTGGTTTTGAATGGCGTGAGCCTGGATGCTCCATGTGCCTGGCGATGAATGCTGACAAGCTGAAGCCGGGCGAGCGTTGTGCTTCAACTTCCAACCGTAACTTTGAAGGCCGTCAGGGCTTCAAGGGCCGTACGCACCTTGTTTCTCCAGGAATGGCGGCTGCGGCTGCGATTGCCGGACACTTTGTTGATGTGCGTCACTGGAAGTAATCGCAGATAAAATTTTGTAAATGAGCGGGAGTAGGTGACTATTCCCGCTTTTTTTATTTTGGAACTGATATTGCGACAAAGTGTGTCGTGCGGATCTAATTGTCTGATCTATCGCGGGTTTATGCTGATGTGCTTTGTCGGTATTTCGAATTCCTTAGGGTAAGGAGGATTGTCAGACTTCACATAGCTGTCATTTGCTGACTACAATATCAAAACATCTCAAGATGATTTCCGCTCAGGCGCTTGTGTTCTGAGCGAGACTCGGGAGCATGTTGTGAACGCAGTCGTTTCAGAAGGCGCATTCCCGGCGCTTGTGTTGAATGCAGATTATCGGCCTCTGTCTTACTACCCCTTGTCTTTATGGGGGTGGCAAGATGCGGTGAAGGCTGTGTTTTTGGATCGGGTTAGTATCGTCTCTGAATACGATCAGGTTGTGAGAAGCCCGAGTATTGAGTTTCAACTCCCCAGCGTTGTTGCGCTGAAGTCCTTTGTGGAGACAGAGCGAAACCCAGCCTTTACGCGGTTTAACGTGTTTTTGAGAGACAGGTTTCAATGCCAGTATTGCGGATCTCTGAAGGATCTGACGTTTGATCACCTGATCCCTCGCAGTAAGGGAGGGCTGACCACTTGGGACAACGTCATCACGGCTTGCTCTCCTTGTAATTTACGCAAGGCAAACAAATCCTGGCAAGAAATGAACATGCGGCCCATGCAAATGCCGTTTATCCCACGTGTGCATGACCTACATAACAACGGCCGCCTGTTCCCACCCAACTACTTGCACGAGAGCTGGTTAGATTTCCTCTACTGGGACAGCGAGCTTGAGCCGTGACATTTATAGTATTATTCTGAATATAAATCGTGCCTCATTCACGGCATGAGCCTCTTTCTTCATCTAGAGGAATGACGTTGAGAAAACGTGGGCGCCGCACAGTTGTTTCTTGCAGATCAATGTCGCTAATTAAATCCAACTTGAAAATTGGCTTATAGGTTCCAAATACTTGGGTAATCAAAATAGCCTGCCCTGCTGGCACCTCTGGTAATTCTAGATCATCTATGAGCTCTTGAGTGACATGAAGAGTTGGATTGGAGGCACAAGACCATAGAAATGTTAGGGTGTTAGTAGCAAAATCATTTCTTGCACTTGCAACGACAACAGCGAAATCGTCAGTTTCTGCTGCAGACCCAACTAATGCTTGACCTACCAAATACAGCTCTTGGGCTGCTTCTTCATCCATAACGTTTTGGCGTGTTACAAGATCGACAATTGTAAATGCAGCCCTTTCATGAAGGCGTTTAGTGCGAAAACCTTCGACGAGAACTGAGCTGGCAAGAAGTAGAAGTAATAGCACGGGAAACACTATTGCGAACTCAATCGCCACCACGCCCTTAACATCCCTGAAGAAGTTAGATTGCCTCATTGAGGAAAGACTGTTCTCCATCGTGATACTTCTCCAATGAGGGATTTTCAAAAGGGTTCGTTGACAAAAGCACTACTGGAAACAAGCGCAATACGGCCATTGGATGCAGATGGTAAGCTGAGCGCAAAGCCAATTCCAGGTAAGAGGAGCTTTTTCATGAAGCATACGCGCATGAACATAAACTGGTCTCTGACGCCAGGGTTGTAACCTATAGCTGGGTCGGGCGTTGTGCCGCTGTCACGACAGATAATATCGGTTTGTGGATCACTACGTAAAGACGTAATGGGTGTTACTCTCAATGTGAGATTCTTGCGGCATTCAGCTCCAGCAAATATAAGGTCATCGCAAATTGCTTTTTCGAGATCGCTTTTAGTTACTTGTCCACTTGAGGCGGCGCCAATGTAGATCTGCTTAGTAGCATTCGTGACTGCTCGGTCGAGTAGTTCCCGTTGTGTGTAGATCATACCAACTTCAAAAGCGGCAAAAACAAAGTAAAATAATACGGGAGCCAGTATTGCAAACTCAATGGCTGTTACACCCGCAGAACTACGCCAAAAGCGGAGGGTAAGTGATAGCATCGCTCTACCCCTTAATCCTGAGCTGGGAAATTGCTCTTTGGATGGAGTCAAATGCTGATCCGATATCTAGATTGTCGACGAGATAATAGTTGCCAATATTTGTTGCACAATATTGCAACATTTCTTCAGCATTACCATTAGCTGGAATCTTAAAGCCAATAGTGAAGACAGTGACACCATTGGTGCGCAGATCATTGCATACACGTTTGAAGTAACCATAAGCACTGTTTGTGTTAGGAGATGTGCTTGTCCAACCTTTTGGCAGCATTGTTTGCTGATTACGGCTTCCTTTAGTATCTCCTTTTGAATAATCTATTGGTCTATACTGGGCAGTGATATCGCCATCTGTCATCAAAATCATAAACTTGAGCGTTTTTGCGTCATTGAAATTGGCAGGTCGATCGGAGTTATCGCCGCCAAGTTGACCGCGCCACTTTGGTGAAAGGGCTTTTAATCCCCAAATAGCACCAATATCCATACCTGTGCCGTCGGAGAGTTCCATATCATCAATGCGATTTTTGATTTTAGTTGGATTGCTTGAGTTCAAGAGCATTGCGGTAGAGGCAGGTGGACACCATGGGTTGCCATCGTTCCATTTCCAAAAATCAGGCAACTGGGGGCGAGACTCAAGAGGAATTAGATCTTCACTTGCATCTTCTGGCCGATATTCAATGCAATTCCCACCGTCTGTGAATCTGAACTTTCCAAAAGGAATTCCGCTTCCTACATAATAGTCATAACGAGATGGGTCTTTTTTTTGTTCTCTTTCATTTATTACCCACTTTTCGAATAATTCAGATCCAACATTAACTGTGCCCCCAAAAGGTATTAGGCTTACGCTAGCTTCTTGAAATAGTTCATCGTCAAAAATTGCATCAACAAAATCTTTTGCTGCCGGTATTAGTTTGTCGATTTTTCCACTACGATCCATCGAAGATGAAATATCTAGAACCAGCGCAATCTCTGCATCGGACTTTGTTTGCGTTGCGACAGAGCTTGCATATGCCGTTAATTTATCAATACCAATTATCTTTAGAAAACTCGTTGGTAGTGCGATGGAAGCATTTACCGTGATCGTTCTTGAGTTCGTGGTCACTTCCGGGGCGGGCACTTGAATATCAACTGTTCTCCAAAGATCTGTGTCTGGTAAATTTGACTTCACGTACTCTTTTGAAGTTTTTTCTAGATCAGAGGAGGACCTAAGTGATGCTGCTGCTAATGCAGCGGATTCTGTGGCAGCGCGAAGTCTATTTTCAATACTTGCAAAATGTGCAATGTCTACTGCACCGGCTACAGAAATAACCAGCGGTATAAATAATACGGCGACCATTATTGCTACATTGCCACTCGCATTACTTTGAAATCGTAGGAAGTTATTTCGACCTAGAATATACAGACCACGCATATGAAAGCTTTCCCAATGCATATTACAGGTTGTCTAAGGGAAACGACCCGATTCGACCAATCAAACAGCTATCTTTAACAATGTAATTTTAAACCAGAATTCTATCTAAATTTCTTCAATGTTGATTGTTTCTTTTCGCGATATAGAATTTATAGTTTATAGAAAGTTTACAGACGGGGACTGTAAGAAATGACATTGTACGTAGTCTGGTGCTAGATTTTAAAGTAACTTTATGTTTTTGAAGATAAAAACCCCGCCACATCGGCGGGGTTTTGTGTTCTAGGTTTTATTTGATAAGTTTCGCCTAAACCGTTTCAGCTTTGTTTTGGCGGTTGTCGATTAGGTCGCCTACGACGGTTGGGTCGGCTAGGGTTGAAGTGTCGCCGAGGTTGTCGAAGCTGTCCTCTGCGATTTTGCGGAGGATGCGGCGCATGATTTTACCGCTGCGGGTCTTTGGCAGGCCCGGGGCGAACTGGATGAGATCTGGGGAGGCAATTGGGCCGATTTCAGCGCGGACATGCTTGACCAATTTCTTCTTCAGTTCTTCAGAGGGCTCTAAGCCTTCCATGAGGGTTACATAGGCGTAGATGCCTTGTCCCTTCACATCATGCGGATAACCAACTACTGCAGCTTCTGAGACCTCTGGATGGGCGACGAGGGCGCTTTCAACTTCAGCGGTCCCCATACGGTGCCCAGATACGTTGATCACGTCATCAACCCGGCCGGTGATCCAGTAGTAGCCATCTTCGTCACGACGACAGCCATCGCCAGTAAAGTAGAAACCTTTGTAGGTCGCGAAGTATGTCTGGACGAAGCGCTCGTGGTCTCCGTAAACGGTTCGCATTTGGCCTGGCCAACTGTCTGTTATGACGAGGTTGCCTTCAGTTGCGCCTTCCTGGAAGTTGCCTTCAGCATCAACAATAGCAGGTTGAATGCCGAAGAATGGGCGTGTTGCGGAGCCTGGCTTGAGATCTGTTGCACCTGGTAGTGGTGTGATCAAGATGCCGCCGGTTTCGGTTTGCCACCAGGTATCAACGATTGGGCAGCGCTGTTCGCCGACAATGTTGTTGTACCATAACCATGCTTCTGGATTAATTGGTTCGCCTACGGATCCTAGAACGCGCAATGATTTGCGGGATGTGTTGGTTACATATTCATCACCTGCGCCCATCAATGCGCGAATTGCGGTTGGGGCGGTGTAGAAGATGTTGACGTTGTGTTTGTCACAGACTTCCCAGAATCGACCTGCTGTCGGGTAGGTTGGAACCCCCTCAAACATCAGGGTTGTTGCGCCGTTGGCAAGTGGACCGTAGAGGATATAGCTGTGGCCTGTGACCCAACCAACATCAGCCGTACACCAATAGACTTCGCCTGGGTGGTAGTCAAAAACGTATTCATGCGTCATGGAGGCATAAACGAGGTAACCACCAGACGTGTGCATCACGCCTTTTGGCTGGCCCGTTGAGCCTGAAGTGTAGAGAATGAAGAGCGGATCTTCGGCGTTCATTTCCGCTGGTGGGCAATCTGCAGAAGCTTTTTCGGTTTCTTCGTGATACCAGAGATCGCGGCCGTCCATCATATTGACGTTGCCACCGGTGCGTTTCACAACGAAGACCTTGTCGACATTGCCGCATTTTTCGATTGCGCGATCAGTATTCTCTTTCAAAGGAACTGTTCTGCCACCGCGGACACCTTCGTCAGCTGTGATGACAAAGCGTGATTTGCAGTCTTCGATACGTCCGGCCAAGCTGTCAGGTGAGAAACCACCGAACACAACAGAGTGAACTGCGCCAATCCGGGCACACGCGAGCATTGCGTAGGCTGCTTCAGGGATCATTGGCATATAGACAGTGACGCGATCGCCTTTTTGCACGCCATTGGCAAGCATGACGTTTGCAAAACGGTTCACTTCTTCAGACAGTTGCTTGTAAGTGATTGTCTTGCTTTGATCCGGCTCATCACCCTCCCAGATGATTGCTGGCTGATCGCCGCGCTCTGCCAGATGACGGTCAATGCAATTGGCTGCTACGTTCAGCGTGCCGTCTTCAAACCATTTGATGGAAACATTGTGGTAGTCGTAGGACGTGTTTTTGACCTTGGAATAAGGCTTAATCCAGTCAATCCGTTTTCCGTGCTCTCCCCAGAACCCGTCGGGATCTTCAACGGACTTCTTGTACATTTCCAAGTACTGCTCGTTGTTGAGCAGGGCGTTTTCGGCAATCTCAGCCGGTACTGGATATACATCACCAGTCATGGTCAATCTCCCCATTTCCTCCACGGGTAATCACATACCCAACTCCTGTGGCGTATTATGGGCAGCTGCCGTTGGGGCGTCTAGCGAATATGCTTCGAACTTTCGTAGGTCCCTTTGTCTCTAGGTTCGTTTGGCCTACGAAAATTCAGCAATACGAGATGTCGAGGTATCCGGAATTAACCAGATATCAGCGCATAAACCATGCCTTGAACCATCAAAACGCCGAGCCAATGCCCTGCATCGATGAGCGTAAGCATCCATGAGGCTCGTTGGAATTTGTGATTGACGATCAGGCCTGTGAGTACAAAGCCGCCCCAGATTACGATTGCTGCAGTCACGCCACTGGCAATGGCGACTGAGCCTGAGTAGACGAGAATTCCGGCAAGGACGAAAGCCATGATCATTTCGCAGAGAAAAGTAATGACGTAAGTGGAAGGAGACATTTGGACGTCTTCTTCTGATATGCCGACAGCATTCATCCAGGAATATGACAGCATATAGTACCAAATAGAACCAAAAATATATGAAGCGATTCCCGCAGCAAGCACACCTGGTAAGTAAATTCCTTCAAACATATCAATACACCCTGTAAAAGATATGGTGTGCACATGACTTGAGTATTTATTATTTGAAAAATGTATTGAAATTATTTGGTAGCTTCAAGTGCTACTCAATTTCTAATCGCGCTGAAACTGTGGGAGAGGGTGGGCTGGGCCACCCTCGTACTTCAGCAGGTTATTGCATTGCCGCAGCTTTTTCATTGGCCTTTGCAAGAGCTGGTCGACTTAAAGCCCTTGAAAAATATTCGCTGACAGGTCCTTCTGGCCATTCAAACTTGGAGATTTTAGCCCAGACTGCACAATGGCCGATGATGATATCAGCAATTGTGAAAGTTTCGCCCGTCGCCCAAGTGTTTTCGCCAAGGCGTTTCTCAAGCAGCTTCATCGATTTGTTCCATTCAAATCGGCAAGCAGGTTTAATGTCTGGTACGCGTTGGTCTTCAGGGTGAATAAATGAGTGTTTTGCAGCCATCCAGAGGATGGAGTCCATTTCATCAAGGGCGAAGTTTGTAAAACTATCCTGCCGGGCGCGATCTAAAGTTCCTGATGGGAATGACAGGCTGGAATGTTTGTCTGCTAAATAAGTACAGATTGCCGTTGAATCGTAAATGGTTTCTCCGTCAACGATCAGGGCAGGAATCTTGCCTGATGGATTTACGGCATAAACATCTTCCTGATGAGGTTTGCTGGGCACGACCTCATAAGGCAAATTCAGTTCTTCCAATAACCAGAGTACCCGCATGGTTCTTGATTGCGGGTGGCCAATAACTTTGTACATAAGATCCTCCTCTTGGATCCGATCATCTGCGTTGATGGTGAAAAAGAAAAGCAAGAATGACTGCGACTTGAGGATAAGCTTTCAGATTACAAGGTGCGCAGCTTTAAATAGGCAAAGTTGAAGGACGCTGAGGTGAGTAAAAAGAAGAGCCCCTTACAACTAAAGGGGTGATTGCGACAGTGTCTCTTTGTTAGTTTGACTTCACAAAATAACCATTGGAAGAGAATGTCCTGAAATGTTTGGAAATGGCGGGCTTTTACTGGTATTATGACCCCAATATTTCGGGAGAGACACCAATCTTTATTGCCGGTGTCTGGTGACATAGTTTTTATTGTTTACCCCTACTGTATTACCTAACGGTAGCTTGGGCTGTTCATGAAACTAAACTAGCAACTGAGCTATCGAAGACAGCTATGCAAAGGTTGTTTGCTGCAAAAACTGGTAGGCGTGGAGCGGTAAGATCGTGAATTTTTCGGTTTATTGGATTGCTCAGAAACTTCGATTTTTTGCGGTTTTCGCAATAGCTTTGGCTTCTGTGCTGACAAATGCTCGTGCAGATGTCGCTGCATGGTTGTTGATGGACGCCGATAATGGCCGTGTTTTGGAGCAGAACGGTGCTTTCGACCGCTGGTACCCTGCTTCGCTTACGAAGATGATGACCGCCTATATTGCCTTCAAGAGTATCTCTCAGGGTGAAATGGCTATGAGCGATATGGTGATGGTTTCTCAAAACGCACTCAACCAGCCACCAAGCAAGATGGGGTTTAAGGTCGGCACGACAATCACGCTCGATAATGCCTTGAAGATGATCCTTGTGAAATCGGCCAATGATATTGCAGTGGCCGTTGCTGAGCGGGTCGGCGGCACTGAAGAAGACTTTATCAACGAGATGAATGCTACTGCGCGTCGGCTAGGAATGTCGCATACCAGTTTCGTCAATCCTCACGGTTTACCAGATAATCGACAGGTCTCATCTGCGCGTGATATGGCGCTGCTAGCGAGTGCACTGTGGAACCAATTTCCGCAGTATCGCTCTTACATGAGCCATCCGGGAATTAGATTTGGCCGGAGAACATTTCGGTCCGGAAACAGGGACTTCCTTCTGCGTACGGATGGTGCAAATGGCTTGAAAACTGGATATATTTGTAATTCTGGTTTCAATGTTGCGACTTCTGCAACGCGCAATGGAAGAACAGTTATTGCTGTTGTTCTGGGGGCTGCTTCCAGTTTAGAGCGCTCAGCCTTTGCTAAGAAGCTCATTGATAGCGGTTTCAAGAAGACAGCAGGAACCAAGATTACGGCGTTCCGTGGAAGTGGGAATATCAACCCACCAAAAGACCACTACTGTAAGCGCAATGCTAAGCCAACGGCTCAACAGCTCGTTGATCGGTTTGGGACAAAACGTGGCTCTGCCAGCATGATGGCTTATGCTGATGCGGCCAGTCCGAGCCCACGCGGTAAATCTATTCGCCTTTCCAAGAAGAAAGTGAACTGGGGTTTGGTCTATGAAGAAATTCTGGGCCCACAGTTGAAGTCATATGCACCGGTGACTGTGCGTATTGGCAATGAGCACCCTGTTGTCGCGCTAAAAAAGCTTGGAAATGCAGTGCCTTTGCCAACTCCTAAGCCTGGGGCGCAAAAGAGCTTGGAGCCCGCGCCTATTGGAGGCATTCAGCAGCTTAATGTGCCAGTGGGCAAGGGGGCCTCTTTACAGCCGCTGAAATCAACTCCTAAACGAGATTTGTTTGGTAGCCCGGGTGGGCTCTATGCTAATACGTCTGCCTTCGGTAAAACGCAGTAACCGTAGCTACAGGCAGTGCAGAATTATGGCTAGTACCCAAGAGAGGCGGAGTCCGCCAACCCCGATCCCAATGAGCGTCATTACTGGCTTTCTGGGAGCGGGTAAAACAACGCTTCTTAATCGAATTCTCAAAGAGCCAGTGTTGGAAAATACAGCGGTCATCATCAATGAATTTGGTGAGATCGGTTTGGACCATTTGCTCGTAGATACCATTGATGATGGGATCATCGAGCTTTCATCTGGTTGCTTATGCTGTACTATTCGTGGTGATCTCATCAACACGTTGGAAGATATTCTGCGCCGCATAGATAATGGCCGCATGAAGAAGATCGACCGTGTGATTATTGAAACAACTGGTTTGGCTGATCCAGCTCCAGTGTTGCACACTGTGATGCTGCATCCGTACTTAGTCATGCGATATCGACTTGATGGTGTGGTGACATTGGTCGATTCCGTCAATGGTCTGGATACGATCCATTCTCATGAGGAAGCGGTCAAGCAAGTCGCTGTTGCCGACCGGATCGTGATGACGAAGACGGATTTACAGGAGCCTTCTGATGATCTGCTGGCTGAGCTGAAGCATTTGAACCCTGGCGCAATTGTGCTTAACGCACAAGAAGGTTCTGCAACGGCTGCTGCACTCATCAACTGCGGACTGTACAATCCTGAGAGCAAAATCCCAGATGTTCAGAAGTGGCTGAAGGAAGAGGCGTACAAAGATGAGCACGCTTCACATGATCATCACGGACACCATCATCATGGTGATCATCATCACGACCCAAACCGCCATGGCAAAGATGTTCGCGCCTTTACGCTTGAGACAGACAGCGCGATTCCCAATGCTGCACTGGAGATGTTCCTAGATCTACTGCGCTCTGCACATGGTCCTAAGCTTTTGCGCGTTAAAGGGATTATAAAGACCGTAGAACACCCGGATCAGCCTTTGGTGATCCATGGGGTGCAGCATGTCTTCCATCCACCTGCACGGCTTGCAGAGTGGCCTGATGCGGATCAGAGAACGCGGCTGGTCTTCATTACCAAAGGCCTGTCTGAGGGCTTTGTGAAGAAGATGTTTGATGCATTCACCGGCGGTGTTGCTGCCGACACGCCTGACCGCACTGCGATGATGGATAATCCGCTTTCCATTGGTGGATTCAGCGGTACGTTTAAATAATTAGCTGAATAGCAGCAATAAAAAAGCCCGCTCAAGTGGCGGGCTTTTGTGTGTCAGATAAACGCACTAGCGAGTAGGGACTGGAACCTCACCGCGGTAGTCATAGAAACCGCGCTGGGTTTTGCGTCCAAGCCAGCCTGCCTCAACGTACTTCACGAGTAGTGGGCATGGGCGGTATTTGCTGTCTGCGAGGCCTTCATAGAGCACCTGCATGATGGACAGACAGATATCCAGACCAATGAAATCAGCCAGTTGCAGCGGGCCCATCGGGTGATTTGCACCCAGGCGCATTGCTGTGTCGATTGCTTCAACGGAGCCAACACCTTCATAAAGAGTGTAGATCGCTTCGTTGATCATCGGTAGCAGAATACGGTTCACCATAAAGGCTGGGAAGTCTTCTGAAACTGCAATCGTCTTATGCAAGCCAAGGGTGTAGCCCTTGGAAAGTTCAAAGGTTTCATCGCTGGTTGCAATGCCACGAACAAGCTCAACGAGTTCCATAAGCGGAACTGGATTCATGAAGTGGATACCGATGAATTTTTCTGGACGGTCTGTAGCAGATGCCAGACGCGTGATGGAAATAGACGAAGTGTTTGTGCCAAGGATGGCATCAGGCTTCAGAATTGGGCAAACACTTTGATAAACTTTGCGTTTGACCTGCTCGTTTTCACTCACAGCTTCAACAACGAGGTCTGCATCGCTTAGGGATTTAACATCGTCAGATGTCTTGATACGGGTAAGAGCGAGGTCGCGATCTTCTTCAGTGATCGTGCCTTTTGAGATCTGACGTGCCATATTGCCATTGATGCTGGCCAGGCCTCTGTCGATACGATCCTGATCGATATCGTGAAGCACGACATCGTATCCTGCCAAAGCACTTACGTGTGCGATGCCATTGCCCATTTGACCGGCGCCAATAACACCGACTTTCTTTACTTCGACCACCATTGTCAGATCCAAATTCTTACAAGCATCGATTAAACGTGCTTTGACGTTCTCGTAACAACATACATCGCAAGTCTTGCCTCAAACAGCAAGAACCCCAGAATGAAATATTAACATCCCGGGGTTCCTGAAAAGCTAATCAAATATGATTAGAGGGCTTTTTCCAGTTCAGGAAGAGCTACGAACAGGTCTGCGACAAGTCCGTAATCAGCAACCTGGAAGATTGGTGCTTCTTCGTCTTTGTTAATTGCGACGATGATCTTGGAATCTTTCATGCCTGCAAGGTGCTGAATTGCACCGGAAATGCCACAAGCGATGTAAAGATCAGGTGCAACAACCTTACCGGTCTGACCAACCTGCCAATCGTTTGGTGCGTAACCAGCATCAACAGCTGCACGGGATGCACCGATTGCTGCGCCGAGCTTATCAGCAACAGGAGTGATGACTTCGTTGAACTTCTCTTCGGAACCGAGAGCACGACCACCGGAGATGATGATCTTAGCGCCTGCGAGTTCTGGACGATCAGAAGCTGCGATTTCTTCACCCACGAAGGAGGAAATTGCCGGATCAGCAGAAGCTGCAGCAGCTTCAACTGGAGCAGAACCGCCTTCGGCAGTTGCAGCGAAGGATGCTGTACGAACAGTCAGAACCTTCTTTGCATCAGCAGACTGTACAGTCTGGATTGCGTTACCTGCATAGATTGGACGCTTGAACGTGTCTGCAGATTCAACGGCAATGATTTCAGAGATCTGCATTACGTCGAGCTTAGCAGCAACGCGTGGCAGAGTGTTTTTGCCATTGGTTGTCGCAGCAGCAACAACAGCGTCGTAATCAGCAGCAAGTGCAACGATCAGATCGCCAACTGGTTCAGCAAGCTGGTGCTCATATGCTGCGTCATCAGCAACAAGAACCTTAGCAACGCCTGACAGTTTGGAAGCAGCTTCAGCTGCTGCTCCACAGTCTTTACCAGCAACGAGAATATGAACGTCGCCGCCCATTTCTACAGCTGCTGTCAGTGCCTTAGCCGTTGCTTCGTTCAAAGCAGAATTGGAATGTTCAGCCACAAGAAGCGTGGTCATAATGCTAACTCCTCTTGACCTATCTTAAAGAACGCCAGCTTCGTTTTTGAGCTTGTCTACCAGCTCATCAACGGAAGCGACCTTAACGCCTGCCTTGCGTGCATCAGGCTCAGCAGTGCTGAGAACCTTGAGGCGAGGTGTAGCGTCTACGCCATAGTCCGCCAGTGTTTTCTCAGCAATCGGCTTTTTCTTTGCCTTCATGATGTTTGGCAGAGAAGCGTAGCGAGGCTCGTTCAAACGCAGGTCAGTGGTGACAATCGCTGGCATGTTCAGCTTAACAGTCTGCAGACCTCCATCGATTTCGCGGGTGACGTCTACTGTGTTATCGCCAAGGTCAACCTTAGAAGCGAATGTGCCCTGTGCCCAGCCCAGAAGTGCAGCAAGCATCTGACCAGTCTGGTTGCAGTCGTCATCGATCGCCTGTTTGCCGAGGATAACGAGACTTGGCTCTTCTTCGTCAACGATGCCTTTGAGAACCTTAGCTACTGCGAGAGGCTCGGCGATGTCGTCGGTCTGAACGAGAATACCGCGGTCAGCGCCCATTGCGAGGCCGGTGCGGATCGTTTCAGTCGCCTGCTTAGGGCCGATGGAAACAACAATGATTTCTGTTGCTTTACCAGCTTCTTTCAGGCGAAGAGCCTCTTCAACGGCGATTTCGTCGAAGGGGTTCATGGACATTTTGACGTTTGCGAGTTCAACGCCGGAGCCATCCGCTTTCACGCGAACTTTTACGTTATAGTCAACGACCCGTTTTACGGGCACGAGAATTTTCATGTTCCTAGAACCTCCACTAGAAATGCAGGGGAGTATGCGTCGCCACCAAGTTGATAAGACACAGCTTCCGCCGGGCTACCAGAGCCAAAAGGGAATGCAAATTGCATTACATTTGCGGCGACCGTACTGAGCAATTTTGGGGCTGTCAACGATCGCCTAGGGTAAATAGGTATTGGGTTTCAACCAATGTATAAGGCCAAGTGGCCTTAAGGTGAAGATAGTTGTCCATAAGTGTTGATAGTTTACCTATTCGTCAAGTACCTTTGGTCTATTTTTTCATCAAAAAATCGCTATCTGTTTTTGCCCGCTACCCACAAAACGTCGCCTTCGCCCTTCAAATTTGCATAGCGAGATGCAACGAAGAAGAGGTCGGAGAGGCGGTTGAGGTACTGCAGGGCTTGTTTGTTGACTTTCTCTTTTTGAGAGAGCGCAGCAACGAGGCGCTCAGCGCGGCGAGAGACGGTTCTGGCTTGATGCAAGTGCGTTGCCAACGGTGTGCCACCCGGTAATACAAATGATTTCAACGGTGTAAGCTCAACGTTCATCTGGTCGATTGCGTCTTCCAGAGCGCTTACCTGATTAACTGTGATGCGCAGAGGTTCGTATCCGAGGTCTTCGCCGGTATCTGGTGTTGCCAGATCGGCGCCGAGATCGAACAAGTCATTCTGAATACGGCCAAGCAATTCATCCAGTACTGGCATCTCTTTGGATGCGTGCAGGCGGACTATGCCGACGACTGAGTTGGTTTCATCAACGGTTCCGTAGGCCTCGATGCGCAGATCATGCTTTTGCCTGCGCTCTCCGCTGCCAAGTGCAGTGGTGCCGTCGTCGCCAGTTTTTGTATAGATCTTATTGAGAGTGACCATTTTCTACCAATTTCAAACCAAAATCAGGATGTGCTTGCGAAGTAAACGGAAAGCATAATCAATATGATAGCTGCGAACTGCAAGAGAACGCGATATCTCATAAGCTTTTGCGAACGGTTTGGATCTCCTCCGCGCATCATGTTCCAAAGGCCGAGGGCGAGGACCAGAGCGACGGCGAAAAGAGCAATAGGAACTAGAGTGGCAACAATACCGCTCATCAAAATCTCCAATAATAAAAGTCTCGATTGAGGTGTTGGATTAATTCAGAACCACAATAGAGGCATTCAGGACGGCTGCAAAGCTAACCCAAAGGAGATAGGGCAGATAGAGCCATGCTGCAAAGATTTGCGCTCTATAAAATAGTCGGAAAGTGAAAAAACTTAGCGCGAGCAAGATGATAAGGACAACAAGGCCAAGTGTTGGGTTTTGCTGTCCGAAGAATGCCCATGACCAAATTCCGTTTAAAAACAAAACTATAACGAAAGTTAGCTGAATACTGGTTTTCGAAGGTGGTTTGGCTGCTTCGTTGGTGCCAGTCTGTTGAAATTCAGTGGCCAGCCAGATGCTGATGCCAAGAAGTGCGTAAAGAACGGACCAGACCGGTGCAAAAATCCAGTCAGGTGGATTGAAGGATGGTTTGTTGAGAGAGGCGTACCATTCAGGGATGGCCGGTGCAGTAACGATGCCGCCGTAAGCTGCTGTTGCATAACATAAAAGCCCCCATCCAACGAGACGACTCCAGACAACTCTGTTCTTTAACTTGGCTTTTGTGGTGTCGCTTAGGGGCACGGAAATTCCTTTTTGAAAGGTTTTGCGCAGAAATGCGTTTTTTACGCATATCCTGCGTTGATTTGCGTTGTTACGTCAGCAAACGGCGTTGTGTTGTATTAGGTGCTCTACACAGCTTGCATTTTTCTAAAATATCACGCTAGATATTTAATAGGTCGTTTTTCTCTCTTCAAAGCTTTTTCCATGACACAACAAGCAGTCCTTGGTGCGCGCGATGTGAATCTTATTCGCGGCGTCTTCTTTCTACAACCTATAGCGCTTGGCGCTTGGTTTCCACGCATCGCAGAAATTCAGCAAAGACTTCAGGTGAGTGAAGGGGAGTTTGCCCTTGCTCTTGTCGGAATGCCGGTTGGGCTGCTGTTCATGCTGATGTTTGCCGGGCGACTAACGGAGAAGTTTGGAGCGCGCCAGCTTTTGATCGCGGGCCTGTTTGCGTTCATCTGTCTGATGCCATTGCCGACGTATGCCGAATCCATTCTGCAGCTGTTTGTTTATTTGGCAGTTGTTGGCAGTGCATTGGCGTTTGTGGAACTGTGCATGAACGTGATTGCGGATAAGACCGAGCGGAAGAGCGGGCAGCTCATTATGTCGGGTTGTCATGGCTTGTGGAGCCTTGGTGTGCTGGTGGGAAGTCTGATCAGCTCGGGCTTTTCCTGGGTTGGTTACGGGCCATCTGAAAGCATTCTCATGGCAAGTGGTATGGCGCTATTACCAGCGCTGTTTACCTCCTACAGCCTGACAGAAGGCCGAGAGCCAGATATTGCAGAGAAGTCCGAGAGTGGTTTCCAGATGCCGAGTGGGGCGCTGATTGCGGTGTGCTTCTTTGCGTTTGGCATCACAATGACAGAGGGTGCGATTGCTGATTGGTCTGCGATTTATGTGACTGATCTGTTTGATCTATCTGCTGGTTACGCAGGTATTGCCTATAGCGCTTTTGCTCTGATGGTGACATTCGGGCGCTTAACCGGAGACTGGTTGCGATCTCGTGTTGACGTTCAGATCGCAGCTGCTGGGATTGTTATCCTTGCTCTCATTGGCGTCGGAATTCTGGTGATTTCGCCAAACTATGCGGTGTCATTGCTTGGTTTCGGTCTGGTCGGGCTGGGCGTTTCTGGTGGCTTTCCGCTGGCTGTTACGGCTGCTGCTGAAAAACCGGGCCGCTCTGCTGCTGTCAATGTGGGCTTGATGACGCAGATTGCTCTCGGCGGTTTCCTTGTCGGTCCACTCGTCATCGGCTATGCCGCTGATCACCTCGGCATCCAGGGCGGCTTTATGCTGATGTTACCGGCACTTGTGCTGAGCTTGCTGATGAGCCGGTCCTTGATTAAGCGGTGAGGGGAAGTATGAGAGAACTAGAGATTAGTTTTCGGAGCATTCCTGCAACGTTGACATACAAACTACGTCAGCAAGTGCTCTGGCCAGACTCGCCGATAGAGCGGGTCATGGTTCCAGAAGATCACCAGGCCCTTCATATTGGAGCATTTGAAGAAGAAAACCTGATTGGTGTTGGGTCTTTCTTCTTCGATCTGCCCTCTGTGAGACTGCGAAAACTGGCGGTGTTGCCGGATAAGCAAGGGCGCGGCATCGGAAGCAACCTCATACGGTTTGCAGCAAACCAGCCTGACTTGCAAAAAGCGGATTACATCTGGTGCGACGCAAGAGAAGATGCTGTTGCTTTCTACCAGCGCCTCGGTTTCAGCACAGAGGGAGAAGCTTTTGAAAAATCAGGGGTTTCTTATGTGCGTGCACGTGTTGAACTTGTGCCACTGTCTCTGAAGATTATTTAGTTCTTATATGCAGTTTTGTGATGATGATAGCATCAATCGACGATTTTTAGACGAGAAATCAACCAGTTAAATGACATTTGATAATTTGAGTTTCCAAGCGTCCTGGAGAGAGTATCAAGAGCGCGTTCTCGCTGAGTTAGATACCCATCTGGATGATGACCACTTGCATATTGTTGCAGCTCCAGGATCAGGGAAGACTATTCTTGGATTGGAGGTCATGAGGCGAGTAGGCCAGCCTGCGTTAATTCTTGCCCCGACGATTACGATCCGCAATCAATGGATAGAACGCCTCACATCCTTGTTTTTGCCAGAGGATGAAGAGCGGCCTG
>NZ_LMCE01000080.1:0-686 GCF_001623285.1 Pseudovibrio sp. Ad26 | reverse complement strand
TATTGAAAGAGGCGGGTATATTCCTGCAGTAGAAAAAAATAAGGCATTCCTACGAGCAGATGGTTGGAATGACTATTCCTTTGTTACAATGTTTTATCTTACTGTCTTTGATGAGCATGGTGAAAAATGCGATATCGGAAATGTTAAAATTGGTTTTGTAGGTCAAAAAGAAGAAGTAAGCACTTATTCATTAATAGATAAAAAATTCAGTCAACTCCCTGAAATGTTTTTTTCCTTAGGTGAAAGCATTGACTACTATGTTAATCTCAGCAAATTAAGCGATGGTTTTAAACATAACCTTCTTAAAGCTATTCAGGATTTAGTAGTATGGCCAAATCGATTAGCCGACATTGAAAATGAAAGCGTCCTTAACACCTCATTACTTAGAGGGGTAACTCTTTCAGAAATTCATGGACAGTTCGCACGTGTGTTAAATGGTTTGCCAGAATTGTCAGATTTCCACTTTTCATTTAATAGAAAAAGTGCTCCCGGATTCAGTGATTTAACTATACCTTTTGAGGTGACGGTTAATTCTATGCCCAGCACGAACATTCATGCTTTTATCGGGCGGAATGGGTGTGGTAAAACAACAATTTTGAATGGAATGATTGGTGCAATCACCAACCCAGAAAACAATGAATATTTTTTCTCTGAAAATAATAGACTTATCGAGTCAAGAATCCCAA
>NZ_LMCE01000079.1:0-728 GCF_001623285.1 Pseudovibrio sp. Ad26 | reverse complement strand
CACTACGTTGAAACAAGTATTGACTATTCCTGAAATCAAAGAAGGGATATTGTTCCAAGGAAAAACAGTAGGAATTCGTGAAGCCTATAATCTATTTTGCGATGAACAAGAAGCAGCTGTGTGGATGGTCAGCCAATTAGCACAAGGTAAATCTCATCCGCAAAAATTCGACCAGGCAACCCCTGTAGAATATATTGCTGTAAGAGCGGCAACTTTATCGTTTGCAATGAAACTTCTTGCGGAAAAAACGATTGTTCTAGAAACCGAATATTTAAAAGAGGAGAAAACAAATGAAAAACAATAAAATCGCAATTTTAGTAGATTCAGGTACGGATGTGCCAGAAGAATTGATAAAAAAATACGAGATGTATATGATCCCATTGAAAATTATTTATAAAGATCAGGTATATACAGATAAAATTGACATTACCCCTGAAGAGATCTATCAACGTTTGCCAGAGGAAATCCCTGTTACATCTTTGCCGGATGGTGAGTCGATCACAGAAATCTTTGAGCAAATCAAAAAAGACGGTTATGAAAAGGTACTTGCGGTAACAATTTCCAGTGGATTGAGCGGGACATATAATGTGGTTCGTTTAATTGCACAACAGCAAGAAGAATTGGAAGCATATGTACTAGATACGAAAAATATTGGTATTGGTGCAGGTTTTTCTGCGATCCAAGCAGCAAAATGGCTGGAAGAAGGAGTAGAATGGGATCAACTGATC
>NZ_LMCE01000078.1:0-5757 GCF_001623285.1 Pseudovibrio sp. Ad26 | reverse complement strand
TCATTGACAATTGAATACGGAAGAAGAAAGAGAAACGTGGACGGCGGTTATTCGCGAGTGGTTTGGTAACAAGCCACTGTTACGGAATAACTGACTTAGTTTACGTTTTTCAGAACACCAAAGATTGAGGCTTCGGCCTTAATTATTTGCGTGTTCCTCGTCTATTAATTGGCCATTTATGGTCGGTTAGATTTGAGTACAGAAACGTGATTTAAGTTGGGATTAATATTCAGTAAAACCTGAGAGTTTGATCCTGGCTCAGAACGAACGCTGGCGGCAGGCCTAACACATGCAAGTCGAACGGATCCTTCGGGATTAGTGGCAGACGGGTGAGTAACGCGTGGGAAGCTACCTTGTGGTAGGGGACAACAGTTTGAAAAGACTGCTAATACCCTATGAGCCCTATGGGGGAAAGATTTATCGCCATGAGATGTGCCCGCGTTAGATTAGCTAGTTGGTAAGGTAATGGCTTACCAAGGCGACGATCTATAGCTGGTCTGAGAGGATGATCAGCCACACTGGGACTGAGACACGGCCCAGACTCCTACGGGAGGCAGCAGTGGGGAATATTGGACAATGGGGGCAACCCTGATCCAGCCATGCCGCGTGTGTGATGACGGCCTTAGGGTTGTAAAGCACTTTCAGCAGTGAAGATAATGACATTAACTGCAGAAGAAGCCCCGGCTAACTTCGTGCCAGCAGCCGCGGTAATACGAAGGGGGCTAGCGTTGTTCGGAATCACTGGGCGTAAAGAGTACGTAGGCGGACTGATAAGTTAGGGGTGAAATCCCAAGGCTCAACCTTGGAACTGCCTTTGATACTGTCAGTCTTGAGATCGAGAGAGGTGAGTGGAACTCCGAGTGTAGAGGTGAAATTCGTAGATATTCGGAAGAACACCAGTGGCGAAGGCGGCTCACTGGCTCGATACTGACGCTGAGGTACGAAAGCGTGGGGAGCAAACAGGATTAGATACCCTGGTAGTCCACGCCGTAAACGATGAATGCTAGTTGTCAGGTAGCTTGCTATTTGGTGACGCAGCTAACGCATTAAGCATTCCGCCTGGGGAGTACGGTCGCAAGATTAAAACTCAAAGGAATTGACGGGGGCCCGCACAAGCGGTGGAGCATGTGGTTTAATTCGAAGCAACGCGCAGAACCTTACCAGCCCTTGACATTTGACGCTACATCTGGAGACAGATGGTTCCTTTCGGGGACGTCAGGACAGGTGCTGCATGGCTGTCGTCAGCTCGTGTCGTGAGATGTTGGGTTAAGTCCCGCAACGAGCGCAACCCTCGCCCTTAGTTGCCAGCATTTAGTTGGGCACTCTAGGGGGACTGCCGGTGATAAGCCGGAGGAAGGTGGGGATGACGTCAAGTCCTCATGGCCCTTACGGGCTGGGCTACACACGTGCTACAATGGCGGTGACAGTGGGCAGCGACCTCGCGAGGGGTAGCTAATCTCTAAAAGCCGTCTCAGTTCGGATTGTTCTCTGCAACTCGAGAGCATGAAGTTGGAATCGCTAGTAATCGCGTAACAGCATGACGCGGTGAATACGTTCCCGGGCCTTGTACACACCGCCCGTCACACCATGGGAGTTGGTTTTACCCGAAGGCGCTGCGCTAACCCGCAAGGGAGGCAGGCGACCACGGTAGGGTCAGCGACTGGGGTGAAGTCGTAACAAGGTAGCCCTAGGGGAACCTGGGGCTGGATCACCTCCTTTCTAAGGATTGGTCTTCAGCTCTGACACGCTTGCGTGTCATAGACTATCGACTAATTTTTTGAACATAGCTGGCATTATGATCAGCACCTGATACCTTCTTTGAAGGTATCTTTGGCGAATACCGCCGTCTTCGTTTCTCTTTCTTTATGATATCGCTTAAAGGTTAGGTCGCTCATCTGAGCACAATCTTTGTTGGTTTTGACTGGAGCGCAGCGAGTAGAACCGAATGGTTCGCGGAGCTGATGCGAGGTCTTAAATAGACAAGGGTCGGTAGCTCAGGTGGTTAGAGCGCACGCCTGATAAGCGTGAGGTCGGAGGTTCAAGTCCTCCTCGACCCACCAAACTTTTAAGTTAGTAGAATTGAAATTGTTGGAGCTCAATCGGAGCGAAGCGACTAGAGCCGACCGGCTCGCTGAGCTGATGCGAAGTAAGCCAAGTTAGCGGATGCTAACGCCGGCGTAGACACTTCTTTGAAGTGTCCTTTGAGGCCAGCATAATGGGGCCTTAGCTCAGCTGGGAGAGCGCCTGATTTGCATTCAGGAGGTCAGGAGTTCGATCCTCCTAGGCTCCACCAACGCCTTTTCGAAAGAAAAGTCGGTTCTCTGTTTTGATATCATAATGAAAGCATCCGTTTTGCGGGTTTTGTTCTAAAGCCTGCTTGTTCTGTGACATTTTGAAGAGAAGACATAATTGGCCGCATCTGGCGCCAGTTCCTTAGGGGATTGCCGGATGTGTCAGCTAGCCAGTTACCAATGCCCGCCAGGGTATTGTACGGGGGCGCTTGACCGCTGCCCCGCCAGTTATGTCTCATGAACTGGTCTAGGCATATGCATTGCATATGTCTTTGATACATACGATGTATGTATTGTTGATTGTACATCTGGCAACCGATGTACAAGCCAAGTTAAATCAAGCTTTATTTTTGTTGGTAATGCCACTTCCTTTGGAAGTGTCAGTAGTCAGCTGCTTTCTTCGGAAAGTGGTCGGGACACTTTTTACAAAGTGTCTTTTATGATTATAGCTAATGAGAGTGATCAAGTGTCTTAAGAGCATTTGGTGGATGCCTTGGCGACTAGAGGCGATGAAAGACGTGATACGCTGCGATAAGCGTCGGGGAGCTGCGAATAAGCTTTGATCCGGCGATTTCTGAATGGGGCAACCCACACCGTAAGGTGTACCCGCAAGGGGGCAAACCCGGGGAACTGAAACATCTAAGTACCCGGAGGAAAGGACATCAACCGAGACTCCGCTAGTAGTGGCGAGCGAACGCGGATCAGGCCAGTGGCTATAGATTAAGAACCGGAACAAGCTGGGAAGCTTGACCTTAGTGGGTGATAGTCCCGTACGGGTAGAAAGATTTATAGTCCTCGAGTAGGGCGGAACACGTGAAATTCTGTCTGAACATGGGGGGACCACCCTCCAAGCCTAAGTACTCCTAGTCGACCGATAGCGCACCAGTACCGTGAGGGAAAGGTGAAAAGTACCCCGACGAGGGGAGTGAAATAGTACCTGAAACCGAATGCTTACAAACAGTTGGAGCCCAAGATTTGTTCTGGGTAACAGCGTACCTTTTGTATAATGGGTCAGCGACTTAATTTAACGAGCAAGCTTAAGCCGATAGGTGTAGGCGTAGCGAAAGCGAGTCTGAATAGGGCGTCTTAGTTCGTTGGATTAGACCCGAAACCGAGTGATCTAGCCATGAGCAGGTTGAAGGTGCAGTAACATGCACTGGAGGACCGAACCCACGAATGTTGAAAAATTCGGGGATGACTTGTGGCTAGGGGTGAAAGGCCAATCAAACTCGGAAATAGCTGGTTCTCCGCGAAATCTATTTAGGTAGAGCGTCCTGTGAATACTCCTGGGGGTAGAGCACTGGATGGGCTATGGGGGCTCACCGCCTTACTGATCCTAACCAAACTCCGAATACCAGGAAGTACTGCAGGGCAGACACACAGTGGGTGCTAACGTCCATTGTGGAGAGGGAAACAACCCTGACCGCCAGTTAAGGTCCCTAAGTTATGGCTAAGTGGGAAAGGATGTAGAGATCCCAAAACAACCAGGATGTTGGCTTAGAAGCAGCCATCATTTAAAGAAAGCGTAACAGCTCACTGGTCTAAATAAGGGTCTCCGCGCCGAAAATGTACCGGGGCTAAAGCCATACACCGAAACTGCGGGCTTGTCTTTGACAAGCGGTAGCGGAGCGTTCTGTAAGCTGATGAAGGTGGACCCGTGAGGGCTGCTGGAAGTATCAGAAGTGCGAATGCTGACATGAGTAACGATAAAGAGGGTGAGAGACCCTCTCGCCGAAAGTCCAAGGGTTCCTGCGCAACGCTAATCGGCGCAGGGTTAGCCGGCCCCTAAGGCGAGGCCGAAAGGCGTAGTCGATGGGAACGGGGTTAATATTCCCCGGCCAGTGGGTAGTGACGGATGCCGTGTATCGTATCTCCTTATTGGATTGGAGATGCGGTGAAGGTGTTCCTGGAAATAGCTCCCACGCTAAGACCGTACCCGAAACCGACACAGGTGGACAGGTAGAGTATACCAAGGCGCTTGAGAGAACTGTGCTGAAGGAACTCGGCAAATTGCTCCCGTAAGTTCGCGAGAAGGGAGCCCAATACGAAGGCAACTTTGTATTGGGGGCACAGAATAGGGGGTTGCGACTGTTTATCAAAAACACAGGGCTCTGCGAAGCCGCAAGGCGACGTATAGGGTCTGACGCCTGCCCGGTGCTGGAAGGTTAAGAGGAGGTGTGCAAGCACCGAATTGAAGCCCCAGTAAACGGCGGCCGTAACTATAACGGTCCTAAGGTAGCGAAATTCCTTGTCGGGTAAGTTCCGACCTGCACGAATGGCGTAACGACTTCCCCGCTGTCTCCAGCACAGACTCAGTGAAATTGAATTCCCCGTGAAGATGCGGGGTTCCTGCGGTCAGACGGAAAGACCCCGTGCACCTTTACTACAGCTTCACACTGGTATTCGTGATGACATGTGTAGGATAGGTGGTAGACGTTGAAACCAAGGCGCCAGCTTTGGTGGAGTCATCCTTGAAATACCACCCTTGTCCTCATGGATATCTAACCGCGGTACTACAATACCCGGGACCGTGTGTGGCGGGTAGTTTGACTGGGGCGGTCGCCTCCCAAATGGTAACGGAGGCGCGCGAAGGTAGGCTCAGAGCGGTCGGAAATCGCTCGTTGAGTGCAATGGCATAAGCCTGCCTGACTGCGAGACTGACAAGTCGAGCAGAGACGAAAGTCGGTCATAGTGATCCGGTGGTCCCTCGTGGAAGGGCCATCGCTCAACGGATAAAAGGTACGCCGGGGATAACAGGCTGATGATGCCCAAGAGTCCATATCGACGGCATTGTTTGGCACCTCGATGTCGGCTCATCACATCCTGGGGCTGGAGCAGGTCCCAAGGGTTTGGCTGTTCGCCAATTAAAGTGGTACGTGAGCTGGGTTCAGAACGTCGCGAGACAGTTCGGTCCCTATCTGCCGTGGGTGTAGGAAATTTGAGAGGATCTGTCCCTAGTACGAGAGGACCGGGATGGACGAACCTCTGGTGGACCTGTTGTGGCGCCAGCCGCATTGCAGGGTAGCTATGTTCGGAATGGATAACCGCTGAAGGCATCTAAGCGGGAAACCAACCTTAAAACTAGATCTCCCTTGAGAGCCGTGGAAGACCACCACGTTGATAGGAGGCATGTGGAAGAGGGGTAACTCTCGAAGCTGAGCCTTACTAATAGCTCGATTGATCTTGATCACTCCCATTAAGCTATAATCATAGATATGAGATAGCCAACAAATCAAAAGCTAAAACTTGGATACAACAACAGACACTTCTGCGAAGTGTCCTCAAAGACCAGTTCAAAGTCAGTGTGACTTATTCCTGCCCGGTGGCTATGGCGGGGCGCCCCCACCCGATCCCATCCCGAACTCGGAAGTGAAACGCCCCTGCGCCAATGGTACTTCGTCTTAAGACGCGGGAGAGTAGGGCGCCGCCGGGCATGAATAAAGCACACCGACTAAATCTTCA
Organism: Pseudovibrio sp. Ad26; assembly: GCF_001623285.1. Lineage (NCBI taxonomy): Bacteria > Pseudomonadati > Pseudomonadota > Alphaproteobacteria > Hyphomicrobiales > Stappiaceae > Pseudovibrio > Pseudovibrio sp. Ad26. The sequence continues at coordinate 4 of NZ_LMCE01000078.1, read as the reverse complement.
AAAT
>NZ_LMCE01000077.1:0-511 GCF_001623285.1 Pseudovibrio sp. Ad26 | reverse complement strand
TTCATACACTCTTTTGTGATCACTTCTTCAGGTGTACCTTCTGTGATCAACTTACCGTTTTTCATTGCTAATAAATAATCTGAAAAACGTGAAGCATGATTAATGTCATGAATCGACATCAAGATCGTTGTTTGTTTCATTTGATTGATTTCAGTCAATAACTGTAGGATCTCTAATTGGTGTGCCGGATCTAAAAATGTTGTCGGTTCATCCAAGATCAAGATATCTGTTTCCTGAGCAAGCGCCATAGCGATCCAGACACGCTGGGTTTGTCCACCAGACAGCGTTGCGATATCCCGCATACGAAATCCAGCTAGACCTGTAGCATCCAACGCCCACTCGATTGCTTCATGATCTTGCGTGTCCATGCCACTGAACAGTTTTTGATAAGGGTATCGTCCGTAAGATACTACTTCTTCTACTGTCATACCTGTAGGGTGTTCACTAGTTTGTGCTAATAATGCAATTTTTTTTGCAAGTTCTTTTGAACTGTATGTAGAGATATCAGAGT
>NZ_LMCE01000076.1:0-2154 GCF_001623285.1 Pseudovibrio sp. Ad26 | reverse complement strand
GCAGCTGTCATCTCATTTGCAGAAAGCGCGCCTTCCAGATGGGCGGCTTTAATCTCTGAGATGGCTTGCCGGTATCTGCGGATCACACCAAAGACAGGATTATACCGGGCCCGCAGATCATCCAAGGCCTGACCTTGAACCAGAAACTCTGCTGTGGTTTTGCCAATCGCGGGTGTCACACCGCTCATACGGTTGATCTGATCAATCAGTGGTGTGGTGGCTGTTGCCGTTGCTCTAAGGGCATTGGCTGATCTTGCAGCTTTGGCGGCAAGCTGTTCCAACTGTTCTCGGCCTCTGGCAACAGCTAAAGAGACCTCATCAAGTCCCGCATTAGCAGCCTCGCTGGCAGAACCAATCTGAGTGAGCGCTGCACTGCCGGTCTTGCCAATGGCAACAAGATCATCTTTGAGGGCTTTGCCGCCAATGGCTGCCAGTCTCACAGAGACCTTGCGCTCAACCATGAGATTGCAGTCTCTCGTTGATCTTGGCGCAGGCAATCTGCTCGATCTCAGGCAGGATCAAGGCGGCCAGATAGGGATTAGCGCCAAGATTATCTGCAAGCTTTAAGGCAGCTCCCATTTCCCAGCCGACCACCACATAGCTGTTCATGGTGGAGACAGTGCGCACCTGACCGCCCAGTCTCATGACGACCTGCCAGAGCCGTCTGCCGTCTTGGGTTTGCGGCTGGTTTTGTTTTTGCGGGCAGTCTTTGCATGTACTGGGGCACGCGCTGCAATAGTCTGCGCCGCCGCTGAAGTGCCACTCAGCAAGGGCGCAGAGACGTTTTTTTCTTCAAGTATATCTTTGTCCACCTGAAGCCAATATTGCATGTAGTAAAGCAACCAAGCATCGGCAATTTGAGGGTTCTGCAGAAATGCTTCGATGTGGTCAGGTGTCAACTTTGCCTTGGTGCCTGCTTCATCTTCCACACCTTCCCAGTCGCGGATGACTTGCTGTGCAACGACTAGAGACAGAACACGGGCAAGCTTGGTGGCTTTGCCGGGCTCGATCACCTCAGATAGAGGTTCGTCACCGGCAAGAGCGATCAATCGCTCATCTTCACGGGCGGCATCCATGATGTCGGTAATGGCAGGATCGGCTAGCACCCTTATGCCAACTTCGGGGATGAGGTCATACCATTTGGGCTCTAAGCTAAGATCAAGGCGCATGGCAGTCTCCTTAAGCTGAGGGGTTGTCGTAGGAAGCAACGTCGTTTTTGAGTGTGGCGGTTGCCATTCGGTCCAACGCTTCATCACGGGCCGCTTGCCAGGCAAAGCTCACCTGAACACCGCCAGGACCTTCAATGGTAAGCTTAGGCTTGGGCAAGTACACTGCATGGGCAACAAGCTCGAAACTAGTGTCATTGCCCAGCGCATAGCGGAAACTCAGTTTGCAGGGTTCTCCAGCAAGTGCTTGAGACAAAAGCGTCTGGTCAGCAAAGCGCACATCGATAGTGCCAGACAGCATGGCCATGGCGGGATCGGCCCCATCAATCATGCCATCCCCGCGGATAGTCTCGATGGGCTCCAGATTGTTGGTGTAGGTGATCTGGCCAGAAGTGATGTTGCCAAGCTGCACATCATTGCGCAGGATGGAGCCGCTAAACGAGCCAAACCGTTTGAGGGGCAGCTGTTCCAGATCTCCTGTACTCGAAGTTGTGCCAGTAATCTCGCCTTGAGCAATCAGGTTGATGGTGGCCGTCACCAGCCCTGAACGCTGCATGGTCCAGTTGATGGTATTGGCCCTGCATCCGGTGTTCATGGCAAAATAGGGCACATCCGGCATCCCCACCTCAATGGCAAGGCTAGGCAGATCCCACTTGCCACTTTGAAACTCATGCGAGTAGGGCGCTGTGGAACCTGTTGTCTCTGGTGCGCCGAACAGCGCCTTTAGCCAGATACCAAGATAGCGGGTATCAATGGGCACGCTGATATCGCCTTCCGTGGTGATGGCATCCTTGACTGGCGGATAGGGATCACGGCCCTGACCCAAAAGCTCGCTTTCCAGCAAGGGCTGCTCGCTGCCAAGATTGGAACTGGCAAAGGGCATCTTCCAATAAGATCCAGCAGCTGGAGCGGTGCCATAGGTTGTTTCAAAGGCAGCTGCCAGTACAGAGCGGGCACCTCGGGCACGGGCCATGGGTCGTCCTTTCTA
>NZ_LMCE01000075.1:0-621 GCF_001623285.1 Pseudovibrio sp. Ad26 | reverse complement strand
ATTTATCTCCTCAGCCAGCCGCTGTGCTTTCAGTGGATTTCGGATAACAGAAAGGCCGGGAAATACCCAGCCTCGCTTTGTAACGGAGTAGACGAAAGTGATTGCGCCTACCCGGATATTATCGTGAGGATGCGTCATCGCCATTGCTCCCCAAATACAAAACCAATTTCAGCCAGTGCCTCGTCCATTTTTTCGATGAACTCCGGCACGATCTCGTCAAAACTCGCCATGTACTTTTCATCCCGCTCAATCACGACATAATGCAGGCCTTCACGCTTCATACGCGGGTCATAGTTGGCAAAGTACCAGGCATTTTTTCGCGTCACCCACATGCTGTACTGCACCTGGGCCATGTAAGCTGACTTTATGGCCTCGAAACCACCGAGCCGGAACTTCATGAAATCCCGGGAGGTAAACGGGCATTTCAGTTCAAGGCCGTTGCCGTCACTGCATAAACCATCGGGAGAGCAGGCGGTACGCATACTTTCGTCGCGATAGATGATCGGGGATTCAGTAACATTCACGCCGGAAGTGAATTCAAACAGGGTTCTGGCGTCGTTCTCGTACTGTTTTCCCCAGGCCAGTGCTTTAGCGTTAACTTCCGGAGCCACACCGGTGCAA
>NZ_LMCE01000074.1:0-58818 GCF_001623285.1 Pseudovibrio sp. Ad26 | reverse complement strand
GATTGGAACTGGCAAAGGGCATCTTCCAATAAGATCCAGCAGCTGGAGCGGTGCCATAGGTTGTTTCAAAGGCAGCTGCCAGTACAGAGCGGGCACCTCGGGCACGGGCCATGGGTCGTCCTTTCTATGCAAGAGGATCGAAGGAGGCGTAAATGAGTTTGATGGTGATGGTTGCGGCCTTGAGGGCTTGCGTGCCTTCAAGGGCCAGATCAATGGGCGCTGGGGCTTCGGCTTCCATGTAGTCGCACAGTCCTCCAAGACTTCTATCGGATGCAATGGCAGCACCTACTGTCTGCTTCAGCGCATCAAAGGCAGCGTCCCGCGCTTCAGCCTCTCTAGCTTCCACCAGCAGATCCACTTCGGCGCGGTGTTCATAAAGATACGAGGGCGGTGACAGCGTCACTTCCGGCTCACCCGGATCGCCATCGCGCAGGATCAAAATGCCTGCTGCAGGAATACGCTCGGGATAAGCTTCATTGCGTAGGAGTTTTACGCCAGTGGGCGTGTTGCTTTGCAGCATCTCGAACAAAGCGCTCAGCACTTGCTCAGAGGTGCTAGCAGCCATCACCGTTCCTTCCAATTGGCAACAATCAGACCGGGCAGACGGCTTCCCCAAAGCTCGGTGTCTCGGTCCAAATCCAGGCGTTTCTTGAGTTTGACTTGAGGCACGAGCAAAAACACAGGAATGGTCTGTGCGCCAGTTAAGATACCGTCCTTACGTCGCCTGCCACCTTTCTTGCCAATGCGCCCGCGTTTGGTGAAGCGGGCATCCTCTGCCACCAGTAGTGAGGGCTGCCCGCGTCTATAGACAAAGCGCAGGCGAATGCCGGTACGCCGTTCAAAGCCACCAGGCGTAATGCGTTTGTTTTGCGGACCTCGCATTTTGGCGGCAACGCCAATGAGAATGGCAAGCCAGAAGCCTTCTTTGGATCTGATGAGAATACCGCGGTCATGGGCGTCCACCACTTTGCTGGCACGGCTGTAAACCAGACTGGCTGCTTTGAGACTTGTGCCCCGCAACGGATAGTTTTGCTGGCGGATGGTGCGTGCCAGTTTGATGCCAAGGCCAGCGCTTTGGATTTGCGAGCGCCAATCTTCTTTGAGCCCCTTACCGGCAGTGCGAATGCCCTTGGTGACAGCGTTCTCAGCAAGTTCCAGCTCTTTTGTCATCAGGTCTTCTGGAGAGCCGTTGACCTTGACGAGAAGCTTCATAAGCTGGCGGCTTCCCCCTGCCAGATAAGACGTTCGCGGTCTCGGCCAGGCTCGCCAGTGATCTCATAGATTTGTCCTGAGGGGATTCCGTCGTCGGCTAAAAACTCGAAGGTATCGTGCTTGGATAGCTCAGGGACTTCGCTTACCCGCACATCAATGAAGACCGCATCCTGACGAAACCTGCCGCCATTATACTGTTGTAGGGCATCGGGGGAGCGCAGGATTATGCGTACGGGGATAGCGTCGCCTCTACCTTGCCTGCGGTAAACCGCAGTGCGGGCCATGCTGTCATCGGCAAAGATCAGATCGATCGCCGAGGCAAAAAACTCCATCAGCCAAAGGAGCCGTTAAGGCGGACCTTGCCGAGAATGTCTGCTGCGCCGCCACCGACAGCTTCCGTTGCAGCGCCGATGAGCGTGTTATCGGTGGCAACATTGGTGCAGTGTTTGGCCGTGTTGTCCCAGTAAACCGCAGCGCCCAGGCTCCACGCCTCAGACGGCGCTTTGGCGAGCTCATAGGTGCCCACAAGGTTCAGTATACCGCTTGCGTTCTCCGCGATGTCGCCGGCGGCAACGCCAAAGATTGTGCCGAGTAAGGCGCCGCTGCCGGAGCTAATCGGTGCGCCTGTGTCATTGGTGAATGTGAGTGTATTTCCCTGAGAGATGAAGTTCTTCATGGGTAGGCCTTTGATGTGGATTTCGTTGATGCGAGAGTGAGCGTTGAGATACAACTAAGTAAGCAGGTTCTTGGCGGTAGAGATGTCGCTAGACTATGATTTGGACAAAAGCTGGCTGGCCGTCTCAGATGCCGATTGCTTTTTGGTCTATGTTGGGCGCTGGGGGAAGAAATATGATCGTCACATCGTTGTTAGCTATTGCGTTATTATTTTCGCTAGCGGGTATCATCTATCCCTTCAAGCCTTTCAAGAGAAGGTGGCGCGCCTTGTTTTCTTCTATCCTTTGCTTTGTGCTTGTCGGTGTGTTTGCACCCAAACCAGATGAACCTGAAACACAGTCAGGAGAAGCCAAGAGAGAGCAATCGATAGGGCCTGAAAAGAATGAAAAATACTGGGTGGTCTCAAAGCGGTTGAACCGTAGAACATGTCCTTCAGTAGATTGCGGAGTAGTCGGTCAGTTCTATTTCCGTGAGGCAGCAATGGTTCTGGAAACGAAAAGTGGTTGGGCTCGAGTTACAGAACCTTATGATGCCTTCTGTGTTGATGGGCAGAGTAAGTATGTCGATGCGGGGAATGCTTTTTGCACTTCTTCAAATGGTATAACTGATGGTGCTTTCTCTGAATGGGTTTCTGCAGAATTCCTGTCTCAAGATCGCCCACCTGATCCTGCTGCGGATGCGTCGGGCGTCGAAAAGCTAGTTGCAGGTTCAGATGATTTTGCTCAGTACAGAACTATGTTCACAAAAGCTGCTCAATCCTTGATTGAGCAACGTCAATGCACGGAACAAGACTTTCAAGAAATGGGTGGATGGGTGAAGTCTTCAAACCATCGGGGAAAACCCATTTACTTCACTTATTGTGGGGGAGGTTCCGTCGCAAATCGGCTTTATCTCAATGCTACTTCGGGGGAAGTATTTCGCTAAACGAACCCCTCTGATCAACATAGCCTTGTAAATCCCTGCACCCGGCTCAAGAGGAGCTGGGTAGAGCCGGGTGCAGGTTGTCCTGATAAGGTGCGGGGGCTTATCAGGATTTAAGAGGAAGCCGCGCCGGGGTTCTTATATAGCCCGCGATGATCAATGGCCTTAGCAGCAAAATCATGCCGGGCCTTGAGCTCAATACCGTCGACCTCAAAGCCCGTTCGGGTTTCAGTAAAGACACCTTCCTGACCTTCCAGATAAGCGAATTCCACCGTATCAATGCGAGCTGGATCAGCTGTCAGGAACCAGGGATCCTGACCTGATGCCGGGATCAAACGGGGCTCTTCGATAGGCTCCAGGCGTCCAGCGTAAGCATTGACGTCTGAAGTGTTGGCCGGTGTGGTTGCGGTGATCTGCTTGCGCGCTTCTACCGAGCGGGGGCCAGGCGGGGTAATGATGTAGCGTGGCTGAACTGAGATCAGCCTGCCTTCCAGCCCCTTGTGCTGACCAAAGGCACGGTAGGCAGCGGTGAGGGAGGTTTCATCAATCTTGGCAGCAGCTCCCAGATTGTTATGCTTTGCATGGAACAACGCGGTGCCATCCTGCATGACCGGATTGTCCTTGAGGATGGCGTAAACGATATCGCTTTCAAGATCAGCAGCTGAGGCTCCAAAGGAGCGTGGGATGCGGGTGAAGGCATCCAGATCATCATTGATCAGAGCCTGCCGGGTGATGGCAATGATCTTGCCATAGGTGGCAAGCGCATAAATCTCTTTGCCTTCACCCATGGTGCCGTATTGGAATTCACCAGATTCCAACACTTTTTCAAGATCCGGCGCGCCGCCAAGCTGGGTGCGCTGTACCGGTTTAAAATCAACGATGGTCGTACGCCGTGCCCAGGGGCGGAAGGTGCGCGGGGTGCTGTCATAAGCATCACGCAAAGTTTTACCGGCTACATTGGCAAGGATCGCTGGGAAATCTGAGGTGGCGTGATAGCCGGCTGAACGCATGGCAAAGGCGGCGGTGGCCAGCTCCATCTTGCTCATGCCAAGCGTGCTTAGACCGCGTCGTTCCAAAGCATTGCGAGCCAACTCCAACAGCGTCATGCCGCGGAACTGTCTGGCCTCGTCACTGAGCTTGGTGAGATCGGGCGAGGCCCGGTGTTGCAAAGCATTGGTGAGTGCATCACGGTAAGAGACTTCGCGTGTGTCCTGACTGCGTGCCTCAGCAGGCGCAGGCTCCGTAGTTTTGCCTTTGAGGGGATCAGCCTCATAGATCTTGTCGAGGATTTCAGAACGGGCGGCTTCCAATGAGACACCGCGGGCAATCAGATCATCAGCAAAGCTATCTTCCAGTTTATGTCGCCGGCACAGTTGTGTGATGGTGCTGACACGGGTGCGTTCTTCAGTGCGCACTGCCTCCGCATTGGGCTCTTCCTCAGGAGGTGACGCTGATTGCTCTGGCGTTTTCGGAGGATCGGTTCTTACTGTATCTGTTGCAGGTTTGTCATTGGGCGTATCTGGCATCACGGACTCCTTGGAGGGCGACGAGAGGGTCAAGTTGCGAACAAGCGTGCAGGGACTGAACGAAGGCGCTATCTCATTTGAGCTTCGGGTTTGCGCACCCGGATCAGCGGGAATAGCAACTGCTGAGACTTCCAGAGGCTCCCAGTCGGTGGCACGCCAGAGTTCACGTTTGCCTTCTTGTGCTGTGATCTCATAAGTGTGGACGCGGTAGCCAACGGAAACACTGCGCACGGTGCCTTCCAGGATACGCTGGACAATGCCTGAGGCATCAGGTGCGTCTGTCAGCCGGATGGTGGCAAAGCCTTTCCCGTCTTGAAGACGCACGGAGCCTGGAACAACAGAACCCAGCACATTCTCCAGACGCCAGGCATTGTGGGAATTGAGGAACGGGGCACCGGCATCCAGCCTCCCCAGGCGAACGGACCTCTCATCCACCTGCAGCTCTTCATCGTATTCAACAAGCTCATCCCAACCTTCCCAGCGCATGCGCTGGACGGTGGCACCCGTGGTCCAGACAATCTCAATGGTGCGTGCCTCGCGGTCTACGCTATCTGCACGCACTTCTGCAGCCCGCCCCAAAAGCGGCAGGCCTAACGTTTGCTCTGGCATCAGGTTTCGTCTTTCGCTGTGCTGCTGGATGGTTCTGGTTTCGGACCCGTTTCGAGGTCAGCTTGTGCAAGGCCCGCGCGGGACATCTTGCGTGGATCGCTGTCGAGGACCAGACCGAGGTCATCGGTTTCCTTGAGGAACGCTGCTTGTTCTTCCACCACCTCGCGTGGATCATAGCCACGCTTGGCAATTTGCTGGGGCAGGGAGGTGAAGCCTGATCTGGTCTCGATAAGATCGGTTTCAGCATCCTGCTTGGGATTGACGCTTTCAAACTTAGGCGGTGCCCATTCAGCCGGGACGTCCGGGGTATCGATAAGACCTGCCGTGTAAGCGGCCTCAATAAACCAGGCCCAGATAGGCTCGCAGAACATCGGGATAATGATGTGCCATTGCACTTGATCCACCATACGGCGGAACTCGTTCAACCCGGCGCGGTTGGAGGAAAAGTTGGCCTGGCTTAAGTCTCCCGTCATCAGCGCATAAGGCACCCGAAAACCCGAGGCGATGATATGCATCTGCACCCGGTTCCATTCGGCAATGCCGCCTGAATGGCCTGGTGTGTTAAAGCGAATATCTTTGCCGCCCCGCGCATAGGCAATCATGCCGGGAGAGAACTGTTCGACTTGATTGCCGTCAGCATCTTCCACCGTGGGGGCAACAGAAGCCCCGCCATCACCATCTTCACCCAGTACCACACCCACAAGGCAGGCTTCGGTCTTCTTGCGCACCATTTCAGCAAGCTGCCAATCACCTAGATCTCGCAGCGCTGTCATGGCCGGCGTTCCCCAGGGCACGCCGCGAGACTGCACCCGCTGGCGCTCAAACAAGTGCGCTACCATGTCAGCAGGAATGCGAACCGATTCCAACCGGCGCGTGAAAGCTGAGGTGGTATCACCCGGATGATCTGGAAACATCCAGTAAGCGGTCCGCCTGCCGGATGTGTCGTATTCAATGCCCCGACGGATAGAATTGTCTTTGGCCTCGCTTAACCGGGCGGTATCCAGGTGATCGGCTTCTCGTAGCTCGATCTGCAACGGAACTTTGCCTTTGGAGCTACGCTGAGGGCGCTTGAGTGCAAAGACCTCACCGCCCTCAATCATCTCACGCACGGCCAGGCTCAAAAGCCCATGAAAGTCCGTGTGGCCATGAGCATCGCAAGCCTTTGCCCATTCGTTCCAAAGCTTGTCGATCTTCTTGTTGCGTGCCTTGCTCGCTGTTGCAGCCCGTGGCCGGATGCCGGGCCCAACCATGTTGTTGACCAGCACCTGAACCGCTTGCGCAGCCAGCGGGTTGTTGCGCACCAGATCCCGCATACGGTCGCGAAGAAGACCGCCTGCTCCTGCGATCTCGCTATCCGCAGCAGTGTTGCTGGAACGCCAGCCGTTGCTTAAGCGTCCTTTTTGCGCACCTTCATAAAGCCGGCGCAGATTGGCAAGGGTTGCCCGACTGGCATAACGCTTTGCAGCCCGCGTTGGAGAAAACAGTGCCAGCGCCCGATCACTCCAGGTGAAAGGAACGTGCACCGACTTCGTTCTCATCGGATCTCCCGGGTGAACCGAACAAAACCTGCCACTGGCTTTTTCTTACCATTTGAGGCGGAGATCTCAGCTTCAATGATGCGAATGCGGGTTAGCAGCTGGGCACCGCTGTCATACTCAACTGTCTTGCCTTCATAGGACACACGGGTGGCACCTGCTGCATAGGCCTTCTTCAGGGCAGCCAATTCTGCCGGTGTCCAGCTCATTTAAACCAGTTCCTTTGCTGTTTACCGAACCAGGTGCTTTGCTTGGCTTTGCGAAATCGTCTTTGTCGGCGTGGTTGGCCTGCTGGTTCTGGGGCAGCTTGCTGGGCCTGCTTGAGCTGCGCTTCCAGATCCTGCCAACGGCTTTCATCCCAGCGATCGATGCCCAGCAGCCAGGCCACAGCGCGGGCGTAGACCCGGCAATCCAATGCCTCGTTTCGTTCTCGGGTTTTGACCCATTCTGATTTGGCAAATCCGGTGCGTTTGTTCTTGCGCTGAACCAGCTGCTCGGCAGTTATCTGCTTGAACCATTCAGCGCTGACGCCCTGACCCACGTGGATGAAACCATCTGGATAGGTTTTGCCAAGAGCCAGATCCTCGTCGGTGGGCACATTCAAGCGGAAATAGCGATAGGTCTCCAGTTTGAAGACGGAAACCGCCACATTCCAAAGAGCCACTCCGCGGGAGATTTTGCGCCCGCCCTCAGTCACGTCCACATAGCTTGGCCCATCGACGGGCGCGATGCGATCAAACCCGCCACGGCCCTTCAAGGCGATCACCTGGCCGCGACCCATCTTGCGCACCCAGGCATAAACGGAATCCACCGTCATGCCATCGCCCGTATCAATGCCGACACGGGCAACGGACATGGGTACGCCGCTTGCATGCGGCCAGGTGCTGGCACAAAGCTCGGTAAGCTCAATCCAAACATCGTCTTTGCTGACATCACCATCCAGTGTGATGTGATCGATAAGCCAGCTTGTCCCACCTCGACCCCAGGCCCAGACATCCGCTTCCAACCGTCCAGCACGCTGAACATCAACGCCCATGGTGAGCACCAATCCGCCTTCCGGAACTGTGCCAAGCCTGAAGCTTTCGCGGCGCTCATAAAGCTTTTGCCAGTCGGGTGCTTCGCCTTGTTCTTCCCAGGTCTCGCCAAGGGTGGTGTTCTTGAACGCTTTGAGCAATGCGTCCTTGCCTTGCGCTGCTTCCCAGGAGCGGGCAATAGCCTCCCAGGACAGCCAGCCAATGGGAGAATAAAGCCCTGAGATATGAAACCCGACAATACCAGCCTCATGAGCTTTGTGGATCAGCTCCGGGTCTGCGGTTGGTTGCCAACACGCTCCGTTTTCAGGATCCATCATCCAGGTCTTAAAGCGTTCCTCGATTGGCTGGTCGCAATGCTCGCAAAGATATCGAACGGAACGCGGGGTGCCCCAATCCCATTTGAGGCGTTCGAATTTTAGAACCTGTAAGCCCAGACAATGGGGGCAGGGCACGAAGTAGCGGTTCTGGTCACTCAGCTCGAACTCTGCTTCGATGCGCGAGGCCCCTTTTATGGTTGGCGTAGACGAGATGTAGATCTTCTTGCGCCGGCCAAACGTATGGGTGCGTGCTTCAGCCAAGGTGACCGGATCGCCTTCCTCATCCAGATCATCTTTGTAAGCATCCACTTCATCCAGATGCACATAGCGGATTGGCATAGACCTGAGGCCTGCCGCTGAGTTGCCGCCGGCAATGAAGAGATGCCCGCCAGGATAGCTTTTCTCTAATTGTGTGTTGCCGCTGTCTCGCGACTTGGCCGGGGCCACAATCCCTCGTATCGTTGGTGTTGCCTCAATCATCGGATCCACCCGCTGACGGGAGAACCGCTTGGCAGTGGTCTCATTGGCTTGCACGGCTAAAAATGGAGCGGGCGCCACCTCCATGGTGTGCCCGATCCAGTTGATGCCGGCCTCCGTCGCGCCAACCTGAGCGGATTTGGCAAAGATGATCTTCTGAGCCCAGTGACTGGGCGAGAGCGCATCCATAATGGCGCGCATAAACGGGGTGCGGCTGCTTACATATTTGCCGGGCTCAGCTGCTCCTTTGGACGACAGGTAGCGTTTGGCATCCGCCCACTGGGTAACTGTAAGCGCCGGATCCGGGGCCAGTCCCGAAAGCCAGGCGGTTTGAATGTCACTTGTGCCCTGATACTCACCCACCGAGCTCTATCTTGATTTCAGAAAGCTGGGCTAAATGGTCGCGAATAACCTCATCAAGCAGCAACTCCATCTTATGGGCATCGACGCCCAGCTCAGCTGCCATATTGGCGGCAACACGAGCGGGTAGTTGCAGCCATGAATCTCGCTCTTTGCGGGCGAGGTCAAATACATGGTTTACAGCCGCACGACGATCAATGAGCTCACCCTTAAGCTGTTGCAGAAGCAGTTTGGAGCGCTGTGCCTTCAAAGCTTCATTGGCAGCCCGTGCCTTGGCGTAGGTGATGCCTTGGGAGGCACCTATGGGATCGGAACCTTCGGAAATGGCAGGAGCTGCCTTGGGTTCGGACGGACGTGTCCCTGAGCGCTTGGGCTGTCTGCGTTTCGCACTGTCTGTTGATGCTGCCCACTGCGCGTCTGCTTTGGCCGGATCGATACTGCCATCCGCTTCCAACGTGATCCTGCTGGACTGAATGGCTTTGCGAACGGCCATATCGGTCGCACCGGGTAAACCCAAAGCTTTGCGATGCTGCGCATATGCGCGCCGAGATAATCCCATGGGTCTGGTCCGTTGATTGGTCGTTTGGGCTGTATTGCTCACAGGCTTTAACCACTGACCAATGCTCTGATGTCATTAAAACAGCGGCCATCATCTGCAAGCGTTGCTTGTTTGCCGGTGTATTCCTGCCAGCGGGTGACGATCACATCGCAGTACTTGGGATCCAGTTCCATCAGACGCGCTTTTCGCCTTAGCTTCTCGCAGGCTATTAATGTGGAGCCGGAACCGCCAAACGGATCCAGCACGAGGTCACCTTGCTTGGTTGAATTCTCCAACATCTGCTGAATGAGGGAAACCGGCTTCATGGTTGGGTGCTCTGCGCTTCTGACCGGCTTGTCGTGATGGATAACCGTGCTATCGAGTGAGCGCATGGTCATGTTCTCACCTTCAACGACGACCACTTGATCACTCAGGTCGATCTGTAAGCTACCATCTGGCATCACCCGCAAGGATTTGCCATCGTCCTCGAATACAGTCGTGTTGGTGCGCCCGCCATACCAGCTATGAGAGGCTCCAAGTTTCCAGCCGTAGAGGATAGGTTCGTGGCGCCACTGATAGTCGGCGTGGCCAATAACGAGAGCAGGCTTAACCCAGATGAGGCAACTGGAGAGCTTGAAGCCGGCTTGGACAAAGGCTCGTCGGAAACTCAAGCCTTCAGTCTCTGAATGAGCTACATAGATGGGCGCTCCGGCACGCATGACCGAGGCAGTGCAGGAAAACGCATCCAGCAGGAACTTTCGAAAATCGCCACGGCTCAAATTGTCGTTCTTGATCTTTCCTGCGGCGCCTTCGTAATTGACGTTGTAGGGCGGGTCGGTCCAGACCGCATCGACCAGCTCTCCGTCGCACAGCGCGTTCATGTGGTCTGATGAGGTGCTGTCACTGCACATGAGGCGGTGCTCGCCCAAGAGCCAGATGGAACCGGGAACTGAAGCATGAACCGGTTCGGGAGAGGGAATATAGTCCACATCGCCAGGAGGAGGAGGAGGGGCGTTCTCACCTCCAAACCCCAGAATCTCGCCGAGTTCCTCATCAGAAAACCCGAGCACATCCAGATCGAAACTATCATCACTGAGCGCTGCCAGTTCCTCACGCAGCAAGGCTTCATCCCAACCTGCATTCTCGGCGATCTTATTATCGGTAATGATGAGTGCTCGGCGCTGCAGCTCGGATAGATGCGCAAGCCGGATGACGGGAACGTCAGGAAGTTCCAATCGCTGTGCTGCCAGTAAGCGCCCGTGGCCGGCGATGATGTCGTTGTCAGCACCAATCAGGATCGGGTTGGTAAATCCGAACTCAGCGATCGAGCTTGCAATCTGGGTAATCTGCCAATCGGGATGCGTTCTTGCATTGCCCGCATAAGGCACCAGTGCTGCGATAGACATCATCTCGACTTGCAAAGGTCAGCTCCTGTTGGCCTAGTGCGAACCATGGAATTCAGGGTGCGAACCCGCGAACCTTAAGTGCGAACCTAAGCTGCGAACCCAAAACTCTAGGTTCGCACCCTTGAGCTGATTTCGAAGTAAGAACGTCGTTGCAGAAATTCTTGATTCAACAGTGCCTTAATCAGGAATGTTGCAATGCAGCGCTTTCATTCGTTTCCGCCAGGTGCGAACCGCGAACCCAAAGTGCGAACCCAAATTTTTCCTCTGTAACTGGCGATCTGGTGCGCAAAGCCCCACCGCATACGATTGCGGCCCGGAAGGACCCAAAAGCCGGGGTAGGGGAAGCATGGTATGGGATTGCGAGGAGGATATTGCACGGCTTGACTGCGGCTGGAGGAGGAGACCACGGCACCGCCGAGCATAGCGATAAACTGCCCGAGAGAGCCCGATTCTGTCGCGCCAGAAGTACGGGGTCATTTGTAAGGGAGTGCGGCGCAATGCAGTTGAACCCAGATCAAAGTGGGTGCGAGACGATACCAGCCAGCAACAGGCGGCACGAGCACGTAAGACACCTCTTGTTTTAAAGCGCGCACCAGCCACACTTCGCAGGCGCCGATACACCCACAAAACCAACGGTATGGCACTTGTGAGCCCTTGATTGTACAGACTGGTATGGCATTGCGCGGTACCGGGAAAACCGAACTCAGGCCATGTGTAGGAGGCACAAGAGATAGAGAGGAGCAAGCGCCATGCACGTGAATTACATCTACATGGAACACCCCCAATGGGGTTCAGAAATCCTACGCTACACCAATGAAGAAATGCGTGAGGTTTTTGGCGACAAGAACGCCGAGGAGCTGTGGGCGGGTAAGATCATCCTACACCGCGGCGGTGCCTACTTGGACATGCTAGGCGCCGCCAGAGACAAGCTGGCAGCTGAACTGGAAAGCTAAGCCTATCACCTCACAAGAAGCCTGACCCCGCCAGTAGTGCGGGGTTGCGATCGTGAAGGCGGGCAGGGTGCCTGCTAAAGTGGAGGAAGTTCTATGAGAACCAGCACAATCAGAATTGCAGCACACGACATAGCCAAGGCAGGGTTTAACGCAAATCAGCCATATGAGGCCTGCGACCCGATTGCCCACGCACTCGACGACAAAGCCGCGGTCAAAGCGCGGGTCAATGCAGACAGCATGACACTCACGGTGGAAGTGAACACCAACCAGCTTCTTGATGCAGCAACCACACTGCGAGAACTCGGGCTGATTTGAGCCAGGCAGATTTCAGGATACGGATTGTACCCCGCCTCGTGCGGGGTTTGCCTTTTGGCAGGGTGGTTCAGCCAGAAGCCTGATCTGAGGCAATGGAGGCCAATACCCCTTCCGGGTCTCTAGTGATGCACCTTCCCGGTCTATGGATGAGCTTTCAAAACTCAGGTCAAACTCAAAAAGGCCTGAGAGGCACTGCGCCTCCCAAGCCAGAATATTCCATGAGAGGCAGAACCTCTCGGCATTCCAATGCTTTTTAGTCTTTTGAGACTTCCAGTGCGCAAGGTTCAAGCAGCTCGGATATCTTCTCGCTACTACCTTGTACGTCTTCAATGTGATTGCGCACAGTATCAAACAGCGTCAGCAACGCTTCATATTCCTGGGTATGCTCCATGCGTTCGCTCATCACCACGCTCATGGAATAGACTAGATTTTTGAGGTGGTTGGTTGATAATCGAAGCTGATCCACTTCATTGCGAAGGGACGTATGGGCACATTTCTCTTTACCAGTTTCAGTCATATCAAAGCCCTCTTCGTTGGCTTGTTGAACAAACCACTCAGCAGAAGACTTGTGACAACCCACTGGTGAGCGGGAGGTTCACAACCTGACGAAGACAGGCGGGTTTATTCCCCCGCGAAGGGGTATTGTATTCACCGCCCTCCCGCCCATAAGCGAGAGTTTGCGTAAGGAGAACTAACTCCAAACACAAAATGACCGACAATTAACGGCTGCGGTGACCGCTTCGTAGAGGTTGTGATGCCTCAAGATGACCATGCGATGAATGGCGCAAGGTGTCAATGCAAGGAAACTGAATTCCTCCACAAACCCATAGCATTAGCCGGTCCTGAGTACTGGTGGTAAGACAGGTTGGTCTATCAGCGTTGGCGACAAAGCGTGCGTTGTATCGTCAAAACAGCCGCCACAGCACGCCGGTGAGCGGTAGAACGGGTGAGCCCGACCTGAATGCAGATGGGTCGCCAGCGGAAACCTTCCGCCCGCATCCAAAGGATTTTCCGGTCATCAGGCTGAGGGACATATCGTAGCCAATCAATGGCGTCTTCCATGAGCTGAATGTCTTTGGCGCTGGGCACCGCCCGGATTTGGGTTTTGTTGTAGCCATAGGCTTCATGAACATCATGGATGACTTGTGGCCAGGTGTTGCCATCGCGCCGCGGTGTTGAGCGTGGTGGGTTGGGCAGCCGCCGTAACGTGCTGGCAGCAAGCTCCAGTCGGTCGACGATCTCTGTGGTGCTGAGTGTCATGAAACCTCCTCGGTAGTGGCCTCCTGCGCTTCCAGAACGCTGTGCAGCACGCGGATGTGGAAGTTGCGGGCTGCCATGATGGGCTCAGCCAGGGTGATCAGTTGGCCGGGTGTGGGAGCTATCGTTTTGCTGCTGCGTCGCCAAGCCTGACAGGCGGCAAAGATCACGTCTGTTGGATAGCTGCCCAAGTCCTGGATCCAGTCCTCGATGAGCTGAGTGATGGCCTCTGGTGAGAGCCGTTTCTGCGGGTAATGGTTGAGCAATTGTCCCACAGCGAGGCTCACCGGCTTTGCCCCTCCAGGAGCATTGGCCTGTGTGAGTGTGCTGAGGAGTTGCTCCAATTCCTCACTCTCCTGAGCTGTTCGTTGCGCCTGACGTCGTTCTGATCGCGTTGCTACCAGCTGCTGCAAGAGCCTCATCCCAGGCTCTCTGCCAAACATGGGAAATGGATTTTTTGCGCTGGGTGGGTTCATGGGATCGAACAGATTGCTCATGGGATTTCTCCTTGGCTGGCACTTTGGGTTTTGCCTGAAGTTGCTCACAGGCCGGGTTTTGGGGGATAGGGGGAAAAGGTTCTTTTGATGGTTCTAAGTGACGGTTCAAGGGGGGCACCACGTGCCGGTTGGTAGCGGCACCACATGCCGGTTGGTGCGGCACCACGTGCCGGTTGCTGGCAGGTCCTTCCGGCACACCATGCCGCTTGTGTGTTCTCGGTTTGGTCACCTCCAGATTTTCTAGCGCAGGATGGTCATTTTGATCGGGAATGGCCCTGCGTCCGTCAAAGCCAGTAAGGACGAAAATATCGGACCTGCGAGAGCCATTGGCACGGCGACGTTGGTAGCGGGTGATCAGCCCCAGCGCTTCCAGGTCATTCAGGCAGTTGCGCAGCTTGCGCTCCGAGCAGCAGCACGCCTCCTGCAGCGTGGCTTGCGAGGGCCAGCACAGGCCGTATTCATCTGCAAAGTTGGCGATGGTGATGAGTATAAACTTCTCGATTGGATCGGTGATGTCGCTCCGCCCATAAGCCCAGGTGATCGCTTGAACGCTCATAGGTTCGAAATCCTGTTCTCACGGATTTCCTTTTGCCTCAGCCACTCGGTGACAGAGGTGCGGCGATAAAATACCCGGCGCCCGGTACGCACACACGGTGGGCCAATGCGCATGGTCTGCCAGCGGCCCAGCGTATCAACACAAACGCCAAGCTCTTTGGCCAGCTCTGCGCGTGTCATCCAGCCATCAAGGATGGCCTTAGGTTCTGTTTGTTCAAGTTCCGGGGTAGGGACGTTGTCTTCCATGTGCTCCTCCAAAGCAGGACCGCTTGGGCTCAAACGGTTTGCGGAAAAGCTAAGCATGGAGAGCAAATGGGCGTATAGGCGTTCAAAGGCAGTGAAAGGCGTTCATAGGCGTTCAAACATTAAGGCAGCGCCTATTGAGGACAACTGGACTGTTTCTTAAGGCTGCTCCCCGGTAATCCAGCCGATGCATCGGAGGCCTCAAACCAAAGGCCGCAACTGCCCCTGTGAGTTCATGAAGATTTGGAATATCCCATAAATATCAATGGTCAATTTTAGAATTCGAGTTGCAGCAAAAACCTTCAGTATTTCAAACAGTTGATATTCTGGTCAAATCAACTCTGCTGGACGTGCTGATTTGAGAAACTGGCCTGTTGTAAGCCGGTAAAGGTATTAAGTTTTTCTGGAAATTGCCTGACCTAAACGGCAGGCTGGATGCGAACTACATGCGGTGATGTGTTCTTTGATGAGGCCCAATAGAAGCTGGATGCCACAGGAGTCTAAAACTGCCTAGGGCTTCACTAGCCAGTAGCAGGCCCGAGCGTTTGCCTCGTGCCTCAATTTTTCTTCATGATGTTTGGTGTGCGTGAGGAGGAAGACCAATGGCGCTGCCATCAAAGGAGTATTTTACAGTTTTTGAAGCTGAGGCGCGCTGGGGCGTGCCGCTTGCCACCATTGCAGGTTGGGCGGAAGCACGGCGGTTTCGCCTTGTCACCAGCACGCCATTGGTTGTGTGCGGGGCACAAAAAGTGTGTGGGATGGTGGAGCTGTGCGGATCGGACCTGTTCAAAATGCTGGGAACCGCGGGAGTGCCTGCACGCGCCTGCCTTGTGCACCGCGTGATCCCTTTGCGCAAGAAAGGTGCTGAACTGCTTTATGTCACCTGCCCAAGGCAAGGCCTGGCCGTGCAGCCCAATGAGCTATGGATTCCAGCGACTGATCTTTATCGGTTTGAAGAAAAGCATGGCCTTGGTCAGCGTGGTGGTCAAAGCGGTGATCGGGGTGGGCGTGAGCCCAAATATGACTGGGAAGGGATGTGGGCACCGCTGTGTGTCCATCTGTTTACACAAGGTGTTCCAAATACTTTGAATGAGCTCGCCAGTGCGATGCAGGACTGGTTTATTGAGGCCTCTGCAAGTGGAGAGGCGCCTGATATGAGTACCATCCGCCGCCGTATTCAGCCTCTTTGGCAGGCCCTGAAAACGGCGCGGGAGAACTAGCGTTTAAAGATGTTGCGGAAAGAACGGGCGGCGTTGAAGCAGGTAGTTGAGGTGGAAGCGAAGTAACCTGTTGTGTGTGTTGAGATGGTTTGGACTTTACATAGCCAGCGACTGCATTGACGCTTTCGCGTAAGGGAGACTCCATTAAGTGCGCATAGCGCTGAGTGGTGCTCATCTGAGTATGACCCAGAAGCTTGCCAATGACTTCCAATGAAGCTCCACCGGAGACAAGCAGGGAGGCAAAGGTGTGGCGCAGATCATGAATGCGCACATCACTGATATCTGCTTGCTTCAAGATACCTTGCCAGTAGCGGCGCATCTCATGAACAGGTTTGCCGGGCACATCACCTGGAAACAGCCAGAGGCAGTCCTTGGGCACAGCACTTTGACGGCGTCGTACAAGATCGGCCACCTCAAGTGATATGGGCAGGCGGTGCGTGCGGCGCTGTTTGGTGGCAGCAGCTGGTTTGAGCCATATGAGCAGGTCCAGGTTGAACTGTTCAAAGCGGGCATGGCGCACCTCGCCCAAGCGTGCCCCGGTGAGCAGACACAGACGGATGACATCAGCTCCGCGCGTATCCGTGCTGTTCTCCAACGCCGCAGACAGACGGTTGATCTCGTCCAAAGACAAGAACCGTTCACGAGCATTTTCTGGACGCTTGTGGAACCCATCTGCTGGATTGTCTTCCCGCATCTTCCACTGCACCGAAAGATTGAACATCTTGCGCAGGATCTCGCCCAGCCGATTGGCGCGGATCGGGGTAGGCTTGGGTTTGTCCTGGTGCTTTTGTTTACTTCGCTGCTTGTTCGTCCTGGCAGGCCGATGACGCCCGCTTGCCACCTGACACAGCAGCTTGTTGACATCTGCTGAACAGATGTCCCGTACGGGCCGGTTGCCCCATGTCGGCAGCACCAGCTTGGTCAGCATGGAGATCTGGTCTGCCTGATTACGTTCTGCCAGCTTGGGCAGATGCTCGTCCTTATAGCGCTCAATAAGATCGCTCACATGAGGGATAACCCGCTCTGCTTGCCGGTTGCCCAGCGGATCGCAGCTGAGTTCAATCTCCCGGCGAATGGTCTTGGCCCGTTCGCGGGCTGCCACAACACTCCAGGCAGGCCACTGGCCAATGGTGTAACGGCGCTGGCGGCCTCCCACCCGATAGGACACGTTAAACGCCTTGGTGCCGGATTTGTAAATCACCAGTGCAAAGCCGGGGACCACGCTGTCAAACAGTTGGTATTGGCGCACCGTGGGCTTTGCGTTGCGAGCAATCTTTTCTGTAAGGCGCTGACGACCTGGCACAATCCATTCCCCCTCACATGACATCCAAGTAATGCGTAGTGTGTCAGCCCTTGCAAGATCCAAGTCTCATGGTATGGCGCGCACACTTGCAGGAAGCGTAAGAGGAATAGGCTCTGGGCGTATAGGCGTTCATAGGCGCTCAAAGGCAATGAAAGGCGTTCAAAGGCAGTGAAAAATAGAAGGGGTGCACGCAGGACGCCAAATCAGGAGAAAAATAACCCCTGTGAAAGAACTGGAAGATGAGCGGCGATAGGCTGAGTTGCCAGCTCCAGTACAGATTGCATGTCAGGCATTACTCCTGAGCAGTATTCATCTGAAAGCAATTCCTCGCTGTCAAAGGTCACTATCTACTCTCCCAAGAGGAGCCGTTTGGGAGGTCATTTGAGGCCTGAAGCCCCCAAATTCAGCTCAAAAAGGACTTTGTCTTTGAGGTCTTATTCCGATTTTCCCTTATATTTCAGGGGTAAGCCAAAAACGGCTCGGGCTGGGCCAAAAATGGCCCGCTGATTTCTCATATTTTTCAATAGCATAACCGCCTTTTGGGGGCTTGTTAACTTTCTGGGCCAGAAGTGGCTCAAGTTTGCGCTGCGGCACTAAATTTGCAGTGCTGCGCCGCAAGGCAGCTTTGCGCGTGTTCTAAAATAAATTTCTCTTGTTATTTCAATAGGTAAATCCGATCAGGTGTGTTCTCTTCTTCTATTTTCTCTTTCTGGCATGCAAGTTGCAATTGTGTTGGCACGCTGTCGCAGACTGGGGTCTGGGGCTGTGGCCCATTCTCATCAAATGGGGTTCATTTATTTGTTTTGCTGCGTCTGTCCGCACACGGAGGGCGCTCACCAGGAGCATACTATGCCAACACCCGCTTATATCACCATTGAAGGGTCAACTCAGGGTCCAATCACTCAAGGCGCGTTTACTGAAGATTCCGTCGGTAACGTGTGGCAGGAAGGCCATGAAGACGAGATCATGGTGCAGGCCATTGATCACACGGTCATCATTCCTCGTGATATCCAGTCCGGCCAGCCAGCTGGTCAGCGCGTGCACACTCCGTTCAAGTTCACCTGCTCCATGAACAAGTCCATCCCGCTGCTTTATAATGCGCTGGTCTCTGGTGAGATGCTGCCGAAGTGTGAAGTCAAATGGTACCGCACCAATTCTTCCGGCAAGCAGGAGCATTTCTTCACCACCTCCTTTGAAGATGCGCTGATCACCAACATCGAGTGTGGCCTGCCACATTGTCAGGATCCGAAGAACGCTGACTTCACTCAGCTGATCACCATTGAACTGTCTTACCGCAAGATCATGTGGGAGCACACAGTCTCCGGCACGTCTGGTGCTGATGACTGGCGCGCGCCTGCAGCTTAAGTCTCCATTCTCAATAAGAATGGAAGTCAGATCCGGGCCAGCTTTGGCCCGGACACTGCCTATGGGCGAGTTAAACGATAGGCAGCATTTGATTTGGGCCTGATCTGCGGAGTTGGAATATGCAACCTGTCTCTGGCAAAGCCTCAGAGAAGCGCGGTTACTTGCGCAGCTTCTTTCGCGCCCTGTTGTGGCGGCGGCGCAAGGTAGAGGCGATTGCAGAAGCTGCACCGAAAGAGTGCGATCCGGCAGGAACTGCGCATGTGGTCTTGCAAGGCCGTGACCGGCCTGAACGCTCGTCAGATGCACTGCACGAAGATCTGTCGGAAGAGCTGGAGATCCGGGGCTTTCTGGATCAGTTTCCCGGCCACCGCTTGATGGTCAAACCCGGGGAACAGCCGCACAAGGAGATATTCTGATGGTCTATCCGCTGGCGGAACAACGCATGGCAGCAGAGCTTATCAATCCACGCCAGGAAGAAGCTGTCGTGATGGATATGGAGCTCTTTGCGCAAGCCGTAGTAGACGCCCATCAAAGCCTTGGCGCAACAACCGGCGGGGCTCTGGATCTGGCGAGCCTTCCAGTGCTGCTACGCGATATGAAGGGTGGTCAAACACTCCTAAAGGAAATCGGCCTGCAGGGGCGCTATTACACAAAGGTAGTGAACGGCAAGACATACGTGGTGTTTAAGGGATACTCCGCCTTGCGTGAGACCTTAAAGGGCACACGGTATCTGTCCACATCTCCCAAAGTCGTTGCCTTTGGCATAGGCCCGGAGGCACTTAAGTCAGCTGGACGCTCCAACGCAGTCATCATGATCACCTGTTATGTAGTGCTCAATGTGATGCAGTTCATCATGAGTGATGAGAAGCTCTATCATGAGCTGTTT
Organism: Pseudovibrio sp. Ad26; assembly: GCF_001623285.1. Lineage (NCBI taxonomy): Bacteria > Pseudomonadati > Pseudomonadota > Alphaproteobacteria > Hyphomicrobiales > Stappiaceae > Pseudovibrio > Pseudovibrio sp. Ad26. The sequence continues at coordinate 39,614 of NZ_LMCE01000074.1, read as the reverse complement.
GCTAACATCATTACAGATGTTGCCATTGGCACCGTGGCTTTGGCTGCAGGGACGCTGGCGGCTGGTTTGCTGGCTGGACTAACTGTGATCGCGCTTCCCGCCCTTGCAGTTGCTGGAGGAGCCATAGCCGTTGGAATGATCGCAGGTATAGCTTTAGCCGAACTCGACAAGGCATTTGGTATCCGGGAAAAACTTGGTCAAGCTTTGTACTGGACGGGTAAGGCAATTGCCCATGGAATTCAGGAGACTGGGCAGATTATTCGTGAAGCACAAGTTTCCATGCGCCAGAAAGTGGAAGAGTTTGAACGCCGCAGCAATAGTTTTTTGTACCGGCTAGAGCGTGAGATCATTTGGCACTTTGGCGGTTCAGATCTGTATAACCAGATCTACCGGAGGTAGCGATGTTTGACTGGTGTTTTGACCGCATTGAGAAATCCGCAAATTGGCTTGCTGCTGATCTCAAACGGACACATGTCGCAATGCTGTTTTTGGATTGTCTGGTTATCTTTCTGTGCTGGATCATCCTCTCTGACATCTTTCTTTTATTCGGACAGACACAGGACCTTCTGATTGTCCCACGCGGAAAGACCCAATGGGTTCTTGGAGGGCTTTGTCTTCCTGTTCTCCACTACGCTCTTACCCCTTGGGGCCAAAGATGGGTCAAGAGCTCGGTTAAAAGCTTTTCGGTCGTGTTCTTAACCGTTGCTGTTGGCGGGGTCTTTCTTGGGGTTGTGCTCACCGACTACGCCCGTACTCAGGCTATCGCAGCTGGATACCGCTCCTGTGACCAAACTTTCCTGAATGACTTTCAGCGCAAGAACGAAGTACTGGTTGCTCCCGGTGTGTTGTGTCCGCCAACCTCTGCTGCTGGAAAACCCTATCCGCCGCCGGGGTGAAGCCCTAACGAAGCCCGCCAGACCACTTTCAATTCTTGTACGTCCTTTGTTTTTCCTTTTGCCAGTGAGTTTGTTATGAATGCTATTGTCCAAATCCCGCAGCTCTTCCAGGAACAAGATCTGGCCTTCACCTTTGCAGCTCCTGCGCAGCCCAATGCGGAGTTGCTGGTCACCGGGTTCTCGGCAACTGAGCGCCTTAACGGGCTCACGCAGATCCAGATTGAGCTTGCCAGTCCCGACAACGCGCTCGACCTGCATAGCCTGCTGGACACGCCCGCTACGCTGACCATCCATCATAAATACGAGGGCCTGCGCCATCTCTCCGGGGTGATCGCCGAGATTGCCCGGGGCAATGAAGGTCATCATCGCACCAGTTACTCACTCACGCTGCTGCCCAGCCTGCACCGTTTAGCCCATGGCTCTGACTGCCGGATCTTCCAGAAGAAAAGCGTGCCCGAGATCGTCAAGATCCTGCTGAAAGAACACGGCGTAGAGGATGTGAAGTGGGATTTGACTGAGCCTCATGAGGCCCGCGAATACTGCGTGCAGTACCGGGAAAGTCACTTAAGCTTTTTAGATCGCATCACCGCAGAAGAAGGCATCTGGTACTACTTCACCTATGGTGCCAATGGCCAGCATACGCTGCAGTTCATTGATAACCCGCAGATTGTCTCGCAGCTCCCGGACCAGCCCAAGCTGGAATACAACGCCATGGCGGGCGGGGCGGTCAAAGGCGTCTATTGCTCCAGCTTTGTCCTGCGCGAGCAGCTGCGCGCCACCAGCTTCATGCAGCGTGATTATTCGTTCAAGAACCCGCCCTACAACCAGCAACACGCCCATCAGCGCGGTGAAGACAACGGTTCAGCCGGAGACTATGCGCTCTATGAGTATCCGGGGCGCTACAAGGCCGATGGTGTTGGCAAGCCGTTCACAAAACACCGGCTGGAAGCTGCCCGTGTTGAGGCCACCACAGGTCGTGGCGCGACCAATGCCATTCACCTGATAGCCGGTCATCAGTTTGCCCTCACAGACCACCCGAACAGCGATTACAACATCAAGTATCATTTGCTTACCGTCTCGCATCAGGGCAGTCAGCCGCAGGCCGTGGCTGAGGAAGCCGGCAGCGGTACCACCACTTACAGTGCCGGGTTTGAGGTCATGCCCGCCCGCCTGCCATACCGGCCCAAACTGCTCAAAAAGCCATTAGTGGACGGCCCGCAGATCGCCCATGTCACCGGACCGGAAGGCGAAGAGATTTACTGCGACGAACATGGCCGGGTGAAAGTCTGGTTCCCGTGGGATCGCCACGGCAAGAAGAATGACACCTCCTCCTGCTGGATCCGTGTGTCCTCCAACTGGGCCGGCGCCAGCTGGGGCCACATCGCCATCCCCCGCATCGGTCACGAGGTCATCGTAGACTTCCTCGAAGGCGACCCAGACCAGCCGATCATCACAGGCAGAACCTACCACAACAACAATCGTACGCCGAACAAGCTTCCTGACTTCAAAACCCGCATGGTCTTAAAGTCTGACAGTCACAAGGCGACAGGGTCCAATGAGCTTCGCTTTGAGGATGAGGGCGGACAAGAGGAAATCTGGTTCCACGCCCAGAAGTTCCACAACGGCGTTGTTGAGAACAATGAGACCTGGAAGGTGGGTGCTAACCGCCATAAACGGATTGATGGCTCTCAGTCTGAATCTATAGGCGGATCGAAGGATATCGAAGTGGAAGGCTCACACAGAGAAACCATCTCCGGTGTAAAAGATCTTCATGTGAAAGCGGTTCGCCGCACGCAGGTTGACGCTGCTGACAACGAAAGCATTGCTGATGATAAAACGCTGCAGGTTGGTGGAAACTATACCACCAAGGTGAATCGTAACATTCGCATGGAAAGTCTGGCACACCAGCATTACACCGCACCTGGTACCATCTTTGTTGATGGCGGTGATCAGGTGGTTGTTCGTGCAGGATCTGCGATCTCTCTCAACGTGGGTGGCAACTTCATTCGCATCGATGCAAGTGGCATCAAGATTGAAGGCACTGTCGTGAATGTCAATTGCGGCGCAGGGGCCCCTGCGACAGGCAAGGATGTTCCATTCATAGAACCATCTGCACCAGAAGATTATCAAGGTCCTCATGCTGAGCGCTATGCCCGCTCCTTTGAGAAATAGGAGAGGTCTATGTCAGGAAAACCCGCAGCTCGTTTAGGTGACATTGGCTCTGGCCATGATTGTCACTTTCCGCCAACACCTGCCATTGCCGGAAGTCCAAATATCTTCATTAACAACCGGCCTGCTGTAAGGCAGGGGGATGCTTATGCGCCCCATGGCTGTTCACCATGCCCATCTCCCTCTCATGGCAGAGCATTGGCGGCTGGTAGCCCCACGGTGAATTTCAACAACAAGCAAGCAGGCCGTGTTGGCGATCCGATAGATTGTGGTGGTGCTGATGTCTCGGGAAGCGCCAATGTATTCATCGGCGCTGCGTCCCCTCCAGGGACACGCAAGCCGTTCGCCGAGGAATGTCCATTTGCTAAGGATGCTTCATGACACAGGCAGTTTTATCTATTGATGTAGAGCCAGATACGCTCATCGCGGACAGTGTGAAGGCAAGCCTGTTTGCCAAAGTCACTGAGGACATTGCCGCTTATGCGATTATCGATGGACAATGGTGTGAAGATATCTATGGTCGTTTACTGGGGGACGAGAATGCCGACTGGTGCAGTCTGATTGCTGGAGAACTGGCGCAGGAACTGGCCCTGACGGCTCCTTATCTGGTGCGGTTGGAGCAGGATAGCGATCTCACCAATTGGCTGATTCAAGAAGGCTGGGGCAAGGGCTGGGGCATTTACTTCTTAGCTTCAAAGTCAAAGGCCAAAGAGCTTTACAGAACCCCGCCCCCAGAAAGTCTAAAGCAGCAGGTAGAGCGCGGCGCCTTTGTTGCTTCGCCAGATATCTCTGAGGACGAAGCCACGGATGTAGTGCTTCTGCGACGGCACTTCCGGCGTTATTTGCGCGTTGAGTTTGAAAGTGATGGCCGGTTGGTGCGGTTCCGGTTTTTTGATCCAGCTGTTCTGCGCGTCTGGTTGCTCTCTACAAACCCAACGGAGACGCAGGCATTCTTCGGGCCAATTACTGACTTCATTGCTGAGGATTGGTGTGAGGAGCCCAGCCTGTGCAATGCCCATCAGCTTTGGCATTTTGGAGCACCTGCATCGGGGCAGCATTGCAAAGCAGGCCGCTTTAACATGCAAACACGTCAACTCGCACCCATGACACCATTTGCAGAAAGCTCCACACAAACCAACGAACGCCCCAAGAGCCACATCACCCTCATCCGCAAGGCTCAGGAAAAAGCGTTTGAGGACATGCAGTGGGAGTTGTTTGTAGCAAAGGTCATCCATCATGCCTCGCAAATGTACAACGGAAAAGTATCGGCTGGCACAAATATGCAGAGCTTAAATTCGTCCATTAGAAAGTTACTTGAGATTGGCCGAGACAATGGATTAGCAACACAGCAAGACCTTTTTGCATATGTCATTGAAGAAATGAAATTAGAGTATCCGATGTTAGATGGTGAGGCATAAGTTGAATATGAATAGTATGTTAAAATTATTGATGCAAATTCTGTTGGTGTTTCTAATTTTATTATTTCCATTCGGAAATAATGTCTTCGGTTGGCCTAGTATTTATAATATGCATACTATCATAGATATGGTTCATAGCAATATTGGGCCATCATATAGTAATTATTCCGATTTTTCTATATCTAGGATTGCTGTTCTAGCGTTTAACTTATTTCTTTTATTGTTGTTAGTAATTCAATATATAATATCGATAAAAATTAAAAATTATAAATTTAAGAATATTTATCTCGTTGTAATCTTTGTGTTTATTCCATACGTCTTCTTTATGGATTTTTATACTAGATTTACTCTAACTAATCATTCGTATTAGTTTGATTATCAAAATGCTGTGGATGTAAAATGAAATCAGATTTCCCCAATAAACCTATAAGTAGCTGTGAAGTTTGTGAGTATGTGCTCAGAATTGGTGTGTTTTTTGATGGAACTCTAAATAATGCTCAGAATATAGCTTATTATAACAAATTACCAAATAGTAAAAAGCGTAATGTTCCCGATAGTTATAAAAGCGACTACACTAATATTTGGAAGTTACACCAAATATACCCTCAATCACACTCTCAGGGAGAATTAAATGATGAGAGGGTAATATTTGGAAGTGTTTATGTAGAAGGTGTTGGTACAAATACACTTAAAGATGATGAGAAATTCTTGACTGGAGGGGCTGCGACAGGAACAGGCTTTACAGGAGTGATTGCTAAGTCTGAAAAAGGGGCTCAAGCTGCTTGGGAGTTTGTTGATACTTATGCCAATTATAACATTACCCGAATTGAAATTGATATCTTCGGGTTTTCTCGTGGGGCTGCAACTGCACGTCACTTCGCCAACTTGATAAGCGAAACTAGCGGCATCTATTCACGTTTCCGACACAAAGCAAAAAATTATGGCCGCAGACCAAAGCGATGGGAAAGGGCGCTGGTTCCTGTTGATGGTATGCTTGGACCGAAGCGGACTTCCAAGAGACATAAAGGAACTTTGTATAGTGTATTTACAGGTATACCTACACAGATAAATTTTATTGGATTATTTGATACAGTTCCCTCCATAACTGCTCTATTAAGGGGCGACTTTAGCGCCATGAATGATAGGAATGCCCCGGTTATAACCAGCCTTCCCCCCGGTATTGCTAAAGAAAAGATAGTGCAGCTTGCGGCTATTAATGAACGCAGAGAAAATTTTGGTCTTAAATCTATTCTTTCGAAACCGGTTAGCTGCAAAACCCCTGAAATAAAAACCGAAGGAAATCACATTGAAGAGTGCATGTATGGCGCTCATTCGGATATAGGAGGTGGTTATGTATCTAAAGGTTATGATGTCGATTTAGGAACTGATGAAGGAGCGGCGGCGCAAGCAATTGAAGAGGGAAGAATTGGTGATATTCAGGACGTAGACATTACCAGAAGTGGATCAGAGGAAGTATGGGTCTATAAAGGTGAAACAGGTCGTATAGTTCGTACTATTGAGAAGGAAAATATTCTGTGGCCCGGTCCCACCAAAGAGTATCATACAACAATGGAGCGCAAGTATGTCGACGGAGCATATTCCCGTATCGCTTTGCATAAAATGCATGATTATGCTGTTGCTAGTCAGGTTCCCTTTATCGCACTAGATCATGAGGATGGTGAAGGCTCTAAGGAAGCTAATCCTATTTCTGAGCTAACTAATATTCCAGATGAACTGAAATTCATTGATGAGAAAATACACAAGGGCGAACCTTTGTCAGATGATGAACTGAAGCTTTTGAAGAAAAAGTACCTTCATCACTCTGATAATTATGAGGGTATTGGGCACGACCCACATGAGAGCGGACAACGCCTGATTTTTCCAAACTAAGGCAATACTGTGTTTGGAGCATCGTTCGACTCATAATGGCTAATCTTCTGGAAGCAGGAATTGAGAATTTTGCGTCAACACTACGTCAACCGCCCTACGCATTTCAAGCTGTACATAGCGCCGTTTGTTGTCGTATATTTCGTTGAAGTGCTGTGAAAGTTGCTAAGCGGTATCAGTTGCTTGTGAGCTAACTTATTGAAAAATAATAATAGTAGAGTTTGCTACATTAGAGGCTCATAACCTGAAGGTCGTAAGTTCAAATCTTACCCCCGCAACCAAAATTCGATCAATAGATCAAACATATAACAAAAGCCCTGAACCTCTGGTTCAGGGCTTTTTGCGTTCGCGTCAACACAACGTCAACAAAAGACACGTTCGCCAGCACCTTACTCAGTAGATGTGGGGGGGGAAATGACAGTCGCAGTCGCGGATCAGTGCAGGTGAGGGCCTCCAGGGTAGGCGTAGTGACACAGCTGCTGCAAAGCGCCAGTTAGCAAGCTGAGAGCTACTCAGCGACGCCCATTTTCCTTAGGACTATTCCTGCTTGATGAGGAACTCGGGACCATTAACTTAACGTTCGCTTTAATGTTTGATCACTGCGGTGAAGGCGTGGTTTCTACTTATAGCTGTCCATGCGTTTATGAGTGTGAAACAAAACAAGCTGTTTATTTGATGTCGATTGTTTTCGTTTCCTAGCAAACAATCCTCTCAAAGCTCAAGCAAATGAACAGGCAAAGCCATAATTCTCGTTAATTTATAGTCTATGCGCGACCTCAACTCACAGCAAAACGTCGCTTACACGATTATTTTACGCTTTGACTGTGAATGCCTCAAAAGCGGCTAGAGTTTCTTCGCTGACGTGGTGTTCGATACCTTCTGCATCATGTTCTGCAATGGCTTCATTGATGCCAAGGGCTTTGAGGAAGTTGACCACGATCCGATGACGTTTTCTGCAGATATCTGCTAGTTCTTTGCCTTCGTCTGTCAGAAAAACAGATCGATAAGGCGCATGTATAACTAAACCGTCACGTTTTAACCGTGCAAGATTTTTGGTCACTGTCGGCTGAGAGACGCCCAAATGCTCGGCAATTTCGACAGGTCGTGCTTCCCCGCGCTCTGCAATGAGTTCAGCGATGAGCTCCACGTAATCCTCTGCCATTTCACTTTGATGGGCGCGGCGAACAGATTCAAACCGCTCGGCCTGAGAACAAGGCGCATTCTCTACTTTTTCGTTACTTCCAGCAGGGCTTAAGGAGCTGGGAGATTCTGCCGTTTCTTTGGTCATGCACTACTAAACTTTAAAAGTGTTTTTCTCCAATGCACTATATCGGTTCCTTTTGCGCTTGACAATTTCATAGCCATAGCAACAATACTTAGCCATTGCTAACAATATAAGACTCAGGATATTTTATAGAATGCGCTCCCTTGTGTTTGCTTTATGGCTGAGCCTCCTTCCGGGGTTGGTTCATGCAACAGCTTTGGAAGAAGCACCATGGCTTCCCGAAGCAGCGGCCTACCGACTTTCGCTCTTTATGGGCAATTTGGCCCCGGTACCGTGGCAAAAATTGAGAGATAACTGGGAAAATCCAGCACCAGGCGCAGCCCCCTCCGTGCCAGCTTTTGATTTTTTAAGCGAAGAGCAACTCAACACTGTACGTGCAGCACTCAAAGCAACCGACAAGCAGGCTTTGTTTGAAGCGACCACTCGAGTCGTCGCTGAACGTATGCTGGAGAGTCTGGATAAGGCCGAGGAGACACTTGGCACAGCGCAAGCACGCCAGCATCTCCTTCGGGCCCAAGGGCTCTACCGTGCTTTTGCCGATGGCATACAAGCTGGAGACAAAAGAGCATTTACATCGCTTGGGTTGGCTTGGTTGGAGATGACTTCCTCCCTGGGCTCAAACGGTGTGTTGGGCGCTGGTAAAAGTTCATCTGAAGAAAGCACTTTTTCAAAGGCCAAAACTGTTGTTGCCACTTATGTGAAGGCAAACTACGCCCTCCAGAGTTTCTCTGAGCGTATAAAGCTAAGTCCGGTTCCGGAGAGTATCGCGAAATCCGGTAAGCAAGTCACTCTCCCTACAACCTTGCCGCCAGGTTCCAACATTGCAGACCAGAAACAGCTGCCAATGCTGATACTGCAGTTTGAAGAGGCAGGCGGAGATGAGGCTTTGCTGCCGCTTGTTGCCTATGGCGATATGCTATTTGATAGCCCCGAGATTTTTGGTGGCCCTGCCCGCGACTTGGGCATCACTTGCTCCACCTGTCATAATCGCAGCGATGTGAACCGTGAGTTCTTCATTCCCGGTCTTAGCAGTCATGCAGGTGGGATGGACGTGGACGGATCCTTCTTCAATCCCATGTTCAATGACCGGAAAGACGACCACCTTGATACGCCTAGCCTGCGTGGTATTCGCTTCACCGCTCCTTATGGGCGCGATGGCCGCGAAGCAAGTCTGCGCCGTTTCACACGCAATGTGATCGTGACGGAATTTGCGGGAGCAGAACCAACTCCGTTCATGTTGGACGCATTGATGGCCTATATGCGCGAATTTGATTTTCTACCAAACAACAAGGTTGACCGCGAAGGCCGTCTGACCCAACACGCTTCAGCTGCCGCAAAGCGTGGCGAGAATCTGTTCAATCAGCCATTCGAGGGTATGAATGGTAAGTCTTGCGCCAGCTGCCATGTACCAGACCAGAATTTCCGAAATGGCCAAGCCTATGACATTGGTTCATCTGAACCATCATTCCCAGGTGGAACTGCGAGCACATTTGATGTGCCAACACTGCGCAGTGCCAAATTTTCTGCGCCTTACTTCCATGATGGGTCTCTTCCAACGCTGGGAAGCGTCGTTGACTGGTTCAACACTACAAAGAACTTGGGACTGGATGCAGAAGCTCGTGCAGACCTGACAGCCTATATTGAAGCCGTGGGAGATGCTGAAGAACCTTATCAGGTATTTGAAGGTAGAGAGACGGAATTCCGCCTTGCCTTTGATGAACTGACCACATTTGCAACCACACTCAACACACTGTTGCCCCTTCAGGATAAAGCCAACATTGAGGTACTTGTGAACACCGTCGCACCAGACCTCAAGGCAGATGCCTCTACTATGAAGAACCTTTCCGCAAAATCAGAAGTCTACCAACTGGCCAGCCTTCTCCAGGCAGTTGGCGATGCGGTTGCTAATGACAAATGGTCTGAAGCAAGCAAAAACTGGCAGGCATTCCAAGCACTGCAGAATGAAATTGATGAGAGGATGTACTAATGGGAACCCGTCGTAATCTGTTTAAAGGCGCGGTTGCTGCCCTCCTCCTGATCACCAGTTCTTTTTCAGGAATGTTGGTTGCAGCAGAGCAATCGCAAGCCGAAGATCTCAAACTGGCATTCATCCCGCAGGAAAACCCGGATAAGCTTCTTGGCGACATTGAAGTCATCACCAAATGGCTGAGCGATCGAACAGGCCTTGAGGTGAAGGGCTTTGTCACCATAGATCATGCAGCCGCGGTTGAAGCACTGCGTAACGGAGATGCAGATATTTCCTTTATGGGCGCTCTGCCATTTGTTCTGGCGGAGAAGGAAATTGGAGCCAAACCTCTTCTTTCAGAAGTTTACAAAGGTGCACCAAGTTACACTGGCCGGATCTTTGTACGCAAAGACAGTGGCATCACATCCCTTGAAGGTCTGAAGGGTAAAACGATTGCGTTTGCTGATCCTATTTCTGAATCTGGCTACATGTACCCGCTCAATTTGTTCATCGAGGCAGGCCTTTTTGACAAGCCTGGTAAAGCCGATAACTTCTTTGATCGCAGTTTCTTTGCCGGAGGCTACCAGCAAAGCATGCAAGCGATGGCAACAGGTCTTGTTGATGCAGCCGGTTCCAGCCAATACGCGGATCTACTTCTGACACCAGAACAGCAATCCGAAGTGATCTCAATTGCTAAATCTGAGCCGATCCCAAGCCATATGGTTATTGCACGCCAAGGGCTGGACTCCGCGGTAGAGGCCAAGTTTGTTGACGCTATGCTTGCCCTGAACAAGCCGGAAAACAAACAATACCTTGCCTATATTTATGGTCCAGAAGGTTACGTTAAATCTGACACCGCAAATTATGATGGGGTCCGAGCACTCGCCCGCCGCTATGGGCTGATTAAATGACCTTTAAAAACAGGCAGCATCCAGCAATTTCTCTCTCCTGCGTGTCGCACCAATATCCAGGTGCAGCACAAAAGACGCTGGATGCTGTCACCTTAACAATTCCAACGAAAGAGCGAGTTGCATTGATTGGACCATCTGGGGCTGGCAAATCCAGTCTGCTTGCCCTCTTGGATGGTCGCCTCACAAGCTGGAATGGGAATGCAGCTGTTCTTGGCAATGGTATCCAGCCTGGTCAACGACAAGCCAGACAACACCGAGCTGATATCGGCTTCATTTTTCAAGAGTTTGCGCTGATAGATCGAGCAACAGTTCGGCAGAACGTTTTGAACGGACGTCTGGGCCGTATCAATTTGCTATCATCTCTTCTTGGTAATATTAGCGCAGACGATGAAAGAGCCGTTTCGCAAGCTCTTGAAGACGTTGATCTGATGGGGCTGGCAGACCGGCGTACCGATCAACTCTCCGGCGGACAACGCCAGCGTGTTGCTATCGCACGCTGTCTCGCTCAAGAACCAAAACTTATTCTTGCAGACGAGCCAATCAGCAATCTTGATCCGATCCGTGCAGAGGCGGTCCTGCAGTTGCTCACATCCCTTGCTGCCAAACGAGACATAACAGTGATCTTCAGTAGCCACCAACCAGAACTTGCAAGCAAATTTTCTGACCGGATCCTTAGCCTCTCAAACGGAAAAATTATTGTAGACCGTCAAACAAACCAACTTACCTCATTGGATATGCGGGTTCTTTATCAGGCTAGTGAGGAACTTGAGCCCCTAAGGAAAATTGGTTGATGCGTAGGTTCCCTTTAGTGCTTACACTTGCTGCAGTAGTAGTGTGGTCCGGTATGAGCGCAGATATAGACCTCAGCAAACTGGCAAGTTCCGGTGCTCGCATGGGCGACTTTTTAAGCCGTATGTACCCACCAAATCTATCAGTTTGGCCAGAGGTTCAAAAAGGCCTGCTGGAGACATTGCGGATTGCTATTCTCGGCACCCTTGGTTCTGTTTTTCTTTCCGCATTTCTGGGCATTCTGGCAGCAGAAACCTTGATGCCTGCGGCAGTTTATAGACCCGTACGCAGCCTGTTAGCTCTTATCAGGTCCATTCCGCTGATCCTTGTTGCTATGTTGATGGTAGGTGCTGTTGGCCTTGGCCCTTTGCCTGGCATTCTGGCAATCACATTCCATGCAACAGGCATGTTGGCAAAATTTTATGCTGAGGCCATCGATGATGTACAAGCCACGCCAGTGTTAGCACTGGACAGCCTGGGAGCTTCTGGATTGCAGCGGTTGAAGTTTGGTATCTGGCCGCAAATGGCACCGGTTATTCTGCGTGACACCATCTTCCGCTTTGAGCTGAACCTGCGCGAAAGCCTTGTGCTTGGCGTGGTCGGTGCTGGTGGAGTTGGTTTCTACATCCAAACCTACGTCCGCTCTTTCCAATATGATAAAGCCGCTACAGTCGCAATCGTGATTGCGGTTTTGATTGTTATGATCGAGATCATCAACTCAACAATCCGCCGGAAGTTTTCGTGAGACAACGTGCGATAGCGATAAATTGAGACAACCAGAGCCTCTTCCTGCAGTAGCCCAACTTCCGCTATGGGCTATGCAAAATAGCAAAAAGCACCAGTTCGCAAATAGTGGTTCTTGCAATAAATGAAATCGCTGGGGTTCGCTATTGGCCCCTACTGTTGAAAAAGGTCGGTGTCTCGTTGGTGAAAGTATCGAAGCGTAATCGACTCGTTATTTAAGAGAGCGAGGGAATACTTCGATGATGGGAACTCAGAATACTTCGGCACAGCTTTTTTACGATTTTTGTCTTGAAGAACGCGTTTCTGCAGATCACTTACCGCGCAAGCTCGATCACTTCCTCGACTTTAATAACATTCGGGAGTAGCTAAGACCGTTCTATAGCCAGATAGGTCGTGCTTCCATTGATCTTGTGATCATGGTGCGGGTGCTGAATAATGGTTATTGTATGGGGATCATGTGTGGCGAGTTCCATCTCAATCTAATCATCGCCGATTCTGCCGTCTTGGTCTTGAAGGTAAAGTTCCCAATCACTCCGCGTTCTCCCGCAACCGGTATGGCCGTTTTCGGCAAAGTACTTTGCTGCGGATGGTGTTTGCGGCCAGCGAACTGCCTATAGCACGACTTCGCCGTTGAAGTGGCGGCCTTTGAATGCACTCATGAAGTCACAAAAGCAATGTTGAAAGCTATCTCTTTGTAGAGCCCGCTGATTTTTGCAACAGCGCCACTTATTCAACCTGCGCTAATGTCCCAAAGCAACTTTCCGTTCGGACAAGGCCCAGTCAGAGAAAATGTCGATATGTGCTTGCATGGATGACGGGACACGTTTGGATCTGATGAGGTAGTAATCTGACCCGTAGGTCATTCGACGATCTGAGAGCTGAACTAGGGCTCCTATCTCCAGATCCGGCTGTACCATCGCAAGCGGGCAAAGAGCGACGCCTTGTGCCGATAATACGGCGGCCCTGAGTAGGTTGAAATCTTCGTAAGTTGTCCCCTGCAAGGGGCCGGGATCTTCGTTCCCGTTGAGATCAAACCAGCGTTGCCAGCCCCATGTATCGCCGTCATGCAGCAAACCAAGACTGTGCAAATCCGAGATGTGATCCATAGATGCTCCGTGCTGTTCCAATAGGGCTGGGCAGCATACCGGAAGGCTGTCACCACTCAGGAAGAATGTCGCGTCAATATCTGCCCCCTGTGGTTCACTCGGCAGAAAGGCGAAAGCGATATGTACGTCTGAATAGTCGATCTCATAGCCGTGGATCGCATAGATAATCCGCGTCTCGACACCTGGATGGGCCTCTTTGAAATTGGCAAGCCGAGGTATGAGCCAGCACATGGCAACGGATGGGATTGCGGCAATGACCAGTTCGTTGCGGCCATTGTCCGAACGGGCGCGGTGACATGCGGCGTCGATCTCAGTCAGAGAAAGAGAAAGAGAAAGAGAATTTGCCAGCTCAATGCCATGCTGCAACAAGATTGCACGGTTACCCTCACGATGAAATAGCGGTGCTTCCAACCAGGTTTCGAAGTTCTTCACTTGATGGCTTATCGCAGATTGGGTGACAAAAAGTGCGTCAGCTGCGGCTTTGAAAGAGCCTAGTCGTGCAACTGCTTCAAAGGCACGAAGGGCGTTCAACGGAGGCAAGCTCATGATATTCCTTCTTCATTAGAAAAACTAAACCTATCCTGAAATAACATCGTTTGACGAAATCGTGCAACTTCCGGTTCATGTAGTTAGTTTTTAACCGCTTTTGGCGATATCAAAATTAGGAAGCCCCTCATGGAACGCGAACGTCTACAGAACTACGTCGGTAATGGCGACAAGGCTCCCGGCACTTTCTCAGACGTCGAAATGCAACGTCGCCTGGACGCCATCCGTGCACATATGGCGAAGGAAAGCATCGATGCGGCTCTCTTCACCAGTTATCATTGTGTGAACTACTACTCCGATTTCATCTATTGTCAGTTTGGGCGCCGTTACGGGTTTCTCGTTGACCACAACATCGCAACGTCCATCAGTGCGGGTATTGATGGCGGTCAGCCCTGGCGCCGCACCTTTGGCGGTAAAAACATCACTTATACCGACTGGCAGAAAGACAATTATTTTCATGCCATTCGCCCCCTGATAGGTGGCGTCAAGCGTCTGGGAATTGAGTTCGATCACATCACCATCGACACGCTAAACCTGCTCAAGGCCGAGTTTCAGAACGTTGAACTCGTCGATATCTCAGCAGCTGCCATGCGCTTGCGTATGATTAAGTCTTTCGAAGAAATAGCGCATACTGAAAAGATGACACGTATTGCAGACATTGGCGGCACAGCTTGTGTGGAAGCAACTGCGGTTGGTGTACCTGAGCATGAGGTAGCGCTGCACTCAACGGCAACTATGGTTCGCGAGATTGCCAAGGTCTGGCCTCATGGCGAACTTTTAGATACCTGGACCTGGTTCCAGTCCGGCGTGAACACCGATGGGGCACATAACCCAGTCACCAGCCGCAAGATCCAGCGCGGTGATGTCTTGTCCCTCAACTGCTTCCCTATGGTCGCAGGCTACTACGTAGCGCTTGAACGTACGCTGTTTGCCGAGCATGCGAGCGATGAGCACATCAAGATGTGGGAATTGAACTGCAAGGTCCACGATCGCGGCAAGGAGCTGCTGGTGCCAGGGGCGAAATGCTCCGACATCGCTAAAGAACTGAATGAGATTTACGCCGAGGATGATCTGCTACAATACCGTAGCTTCGGTTACGGCCATTCCTTTGGGGTGCTTAGCCACTACTATGGTCGCGAGGCAGGTCTGGAGCTGCGCGAAGATTGCGAGAAGATTCTGGAAAAAGGCATGGTAGTGTCTATGGAGCCGATGATCACCATCCCTGAGAACATGCCCGGCGCGGGTGGCTACCGCGAACACGACATCATCGTGATCGAGGACGAAGGCAATCGCAACATCACTAACTTCCCCTACGGACCCGAGAATTTGATCGTCAAATCAGTGCCAAAAGCGGCCTGATCTAAATGAAACGCCCCGACCTGCGCATGGTCGGGGCGTTTCTACATCTGGAGACATTTTAATCTGGGAGGAGCATATGTTTCTGAATTCATGGGTACTTGATTGGTTTGTCATCCTGAGTATGGCCACCATCGCCGTCGCGCTTGTGGCTTGGCTACTAGATCGCGTTCGCAAATACGACTGACCCCAAAGACCCGTTCCGCAACAGAAGGCGGTGCATCACTTACCAAATCTGGAGGAGGAGATCATGGAAAGTATTCCGTGGATCAACTGGCTGATCATGGCGATGTCCTTTATCGCGTTAATCTGGCTGGGTTGGAAATCAAGCAAGGTTGTGCATTTCAACAACGATGACGAAAGCGGCTTTCTAGTCGCGGGCCGGTCGCTTGGCCCGTTTGTGGGTGCAGCGACGATTGTAGCGACGGGTTATTCCGGTTGGGGCTTCATGGGCTCACCCGGTGTAGCTTACGAGTTCAGCGCCATTGAAATTCTAGGCAACTTCATGTTTGCACCTGCGATGGTGATAGCTGTACTTTTCTTTGCCAAGTTCCTGTCGCGTCGCGCAGCGTCCATGGGCAGCAATACGATCCCGGAATATGTGGCCAATCTGCATAGCGCCGGTGGGCTCGCCCGTCTGGTTCAAGGCATTGCAGCGATTATCACAATTGTCTTACTACTCGTATTCCTAACTAGTCAAATCAAGGCGGTTGGCATACTCGCGTCAGGGTGGCTTGATCTGCCGCAGGTCTGGGGCGCTATGGTGATGATCTCAATCATCATCCTGTATACCGTTCTAGGTGGTCTGACGGCGGTCGCTTGGACTGACACGCTGATGCTGATAGGCATGTTGATTGCCGCGGTTATCGTGTGTGTTCAGATGTTCAGCGACATTCCACTGATGCAGATGGTCACTCAGCTGAATAAGATCGACCCTAATCTCGTGAACCCTGTGTCTTCTGACCCTTACGGCCAGGCCAAAGGTGCAGTCTATCTGGTTTTGCCCTACGCGTTCATGTTCTCCGCTGTCCTACCCTACATGGCAGTGCGCTTTCTGGCGTTTCGAGCCGACGTGAAGTTCTCGACTGTTGCGCTCTATGTGGCGCCTTTTGCGTGCATCCTGTCGCTGATCCCCATCGTCGGTCTCTACATGCGGCTCAAGATGCCGGATCTCGCTGAGGCCGATCAGGCCATGCCGGTCTATTTGGAGACGTTCCTGCACCCAGTTCTAGGCGGCTTCATTACGCTCTGCATCCTGTTTGCCATGCAGTCCACGGCAAACTCGCTGCTGCACACGGTCGCCTCTGCCGCATCTCACGATCTGCGTCGAGCGCTGTTCCCGGGTCATGAAAACCCCAAGACAGTTTTGTTCATCAACCGAACGGCCGTGGTGGTGTTTGGATTGGTCGGCTTGTTGATGATGATCTACGCGCCACCGTTCTTCCTGTCCTGGTTAGGTATTCTTGGTACAGGCACTCTGCTTGCTGCTTTGGTTGGTCCGGTCTTCGTTTCAGCGTTCTGGCGCGGAAACGCATACGGCGCACTAGCTGCTATGGTTGGAGGCTTCTGCATTTCGGGCTACCTGTTGATCTGGGGTGCTACTGGATGGGTGGTAGGGCCTTTGGTTGGATGCGTAGTTTCATCAGTCTTGTATGTCGGTGTGAGCATTCTGACATTCGGACTAGACAAGCGGGTTGCAACCGCCTGATCATAATGCATTGCCAATGTGGAGGGCAGGGCTTTGGACCCACCCTCCACATTGAAGGTTGTCGAGAGCCGCTAAATGACTAGTTCTATAAAATGTGGGGCAACAAGACTGCGAGCTAGTGGAGTGCCTTGTTTTGTGTTTCAGCTTTCATGCCGGGGTACCGTTCTTCAAACTTTTGCTTGAATGTTCCGCCCAGCGCTCGCATACGAGCTTGCAGCAGAAGGTGAGTACCTGATTTCAACCAGCGCATTTGCTGGAGATTGCAAAATCGCTTGCCGACAACCGTATAAACTGTGCTTTCGACAGAACCGGACTTTGTAATGCCTATGTTCCACATAGTTCGGGATCATGTCGGCATTAGTATTAATGTAGTTCTGGAATTCGGCTGCGGCCCTCTGGAGGACTTTGATACCATCATAACTGGTTTCAATCTTTTCTAGCTCAAATTTTAGATCATCAATTACTAACTTCCCCTAATAAAGATTGCCGTTCCAAAAATAGCAATTGATCGGTCCTGTTGCAAATCCGGCGGGCTCTGTGATGAGATAGCTTTCAACATCGCTTTGGTGATTTCAAGAGTGCATTCAAAGGCCGCCATTTCAACGGCAAAGTTGTGCTGGCAATGGTGTCCGCCAGCCTCCTGAAGTTGGCAGGTTGATGGGACCTACATCAAGGTTCCGGAGAATGGGCGTATCTCTATCTGACCGTCGACAAGTTCGAAAACGCCATCGGCTTCTAACTCTCCCCCACCCGGAAAACCAAGCTGCGAAACGATTCCTGGGGAAACCTTGAAGGGCCTGAAGGATTGGGGAAAGCCGCAGATAATCAACACCAATAAGGCCCCAGCATATGGCGCTGCTATATCAGCTGACAGTGGAGGGTAAATATCCTGAAGCAACGGAACATCGCCAAGTGAAGTACTTTAACAATGTTGTTGAGGCCGACTATGGCAAGCTGAAACAGCTCATCAGGCTAGTACGTGGGTTCAAAACCATGAAGTCGGCTTACGCCATAATCAAGGGCTTTGAAGTGATGCGAGCTCTACGTAAAGGGCAGGCTGGCACTTAAATGTCTCCAATGATGTGCTGGTTGAGGCTTGCTTCGTCGAGAAGGCTTTCTCGCTTTCGGCGGAGTAATCTAGCAGCACGCTTGCCTCCGGAGCTCAAACGCGCATGCCGCTGATAGTGGAAAGTTCAAACCAGATGTTATCGGCATAAAGGACCGCCTCTTTCCTAGCTGTCAACCTACTCGCCTATGGCTAGAGTATTGATGATGTAAACAGTGCTCTTATGAGGGCCATTTGTAGGTGTTAAGCGCATGATAACTAAGGTCAATTTAAGAGAGCTTGACAACTATATGTACTTCTGATCATGATTTAGTGAAATATTACTATGGCAACGAAGCCCTTACTCTGCGGACAGAAATCATCCGCAGAGTAAGGGCTTTTTTGTTTTCAATGGCCAGAGTTGTCTGTCTCCGGGAGGGGGAATGAAACAAGTAATTCGAGTGGGGATTTTATTATCCACGAGTGGGACAGATCAAGTTATCGGCAAAGCAGCTCTGAACGGGGCATTGCTTGCGTTTGAGGAGATTAACACTGATCTTGGATATGAGTTCGAGTTGGAACCTGTAATTCGTGACCCGGGAGATTCGCTGGAAAAGTTCTCTGCTTATGCAGAGGAGTTACTGGCTGAGGAAGGATGCCAGCAGATCATTGGCACGGCGACTTCGTCCAGCCGGAAGGAAGTTATACCCGCCATTGAAAAACATGATGCGCTTCTTTGGTATTGCTTCCCCTACGAAGGTTTCGAAAGCTGCGAGAATATCGTTTATATCGGTGCCACGCCTAATCAACATATCGTTCCTTTATTCCGGCATATTATTCCACGCTACGGCAGAAATGCCTATCTAACTGGTTCCAATTATATCTGGGGGTGGGAGACTAACAGAGTTGCTCGCGAACTGCTGATGGCAGTTGGTGGGCAGGTTCTTGGAGAGAAGTACGTACCGATCAATTCGCCCGACATTGCGCACTTAATTGATGAGATCGCTGCTAAGAAGCCTGATTTCATCCTGAATAATCTGATCGGTCTTTCTAGCTATGAATTTTATAAGGCCTACGAGGATTTAGGGCGCAGCAACCCACTGTTTGATCCGGCGAACTGCCCCATTATCAGTTGTAATGTTACTGAATGTGAGATTGAGACGATCAGCCCATCTGCTCTGCACGGCCATTACACAACATCAATATACTTTGAAAACGAACATGCTGAGTTGAACAGATCCTTTGTCACTTCCTTACGGGAAATGCTAGGACCACATTGTCATAGCTCTGCTTTTATGGCTTCAGCATACTCGGCTGTGCATATGCTGGCAGATGCGATCCGTGATTGTGGCTCTGAGGATGTTAAATCTGTTCGGAAGAGTCTTTACGTTCGTTGCTTTGATAGCGTGCTGGGCCCAATTCAGATTGATCAAATCACTAATCACGCTGCATTGCTGCCGCAAGTTGCAAAGTTTGATCAAACGCAGCGCTTTTGCATCGTCGCGACAAGCACGCAGCCAGTAGAAGCAGACCCGTATTTCGTCAAGTTTGATGCAGAAGCCTTCACGTGTGACATTAACCAGCATTTCGCTAGGCAAGCCAGTTCTGATTTTCGAAATCTAAGGGTGGTGAAGTAATATGTTTAAGACACCCAACTTTCGTGGCTGGGCGGCTCTTGTCGCGCATCGTCCCAGTGATAATATCAGCCGACTTATACAACAACTTGAGCGATTGGGGATGTATGTTGATTTGGTCTGGCCGACTATCGACCCAGCCTCCATGCATGCAGATGTAGTTTTCTTCGATGGTGATAACTCTTTTGATGAGTTGTTTCCTTGGTCGCCAGGGAATGCACCCGTTCCCTTGATTGCTCTATTAGCTACCGAAGCCCCAGGTCGCCTGGAATGGGTACTCCAGCAAGGTGTTTCGGCGCATTTGTTGAAACCAATTGGTTCAGGTGGGGTGTTTTCGACACTTGTTATCGCCTCAGCCAATTTTGCACGCCAACAAACTTTGAATACGGAAATTTCAGAACTGAAAAAACGTGTGCAGTTGCGGCCTGTGGTCTTGCGGGCAGTCTTCGCAGTTATGTCAGAATTGCAATTGAATGATGATCAAGCGTTTAGCCTGATACGTCAGGAGGCAATGCGGCGCCGGCAGTCAGTTGAGGCCTTTTGTCAGGCCCTTACCGTCAATGGAAGTCCCCGTTTAAGCGGTGTGCTTTGTCAGGGAGTGCCGCAGAGAAAGGTGCCGTAGCATGCTATTTTTTCTCGAACTTGTGCGCCGACCATTATCACTAACGGGCTTGATTATTGTGAGCCTTACGATTTTTCTGGCACTGAGCGCATCGTGGATTGCCCCGTTTCGGCCAGACGAACAGATGTTTGACGGTCTCACACTGGAAGGTGCGCCTCTACCTCCGAACGAAATGTTTTGGATGGGAACCGATTTGCTGGGGCGGGACCTATTTTCACGGCTGTTATATGGCGCTCAAACTTCTTTAGTTATCGGTATCATTGCTAATGGAACTGCGGTTTGCATTGGCGCGCTTATTGGTATTACGGCAGGTTTTTTGCGTGGATGGATTGGTACGGTCCTGATGCGTTTCACTGACCTGATGATGGCGTTTCCTGCACTACTTCTTGCAATCGTTCTCGCGGCTCTTTTCAAACCCAGCCTTTGGATTGTCGCTCTTGTGATTGCTATGGTGAATTGGGTACAGGTCGCACGGGTTACTTATACAGAAACAACATCTCTAGCTGAGCGTGATTTCATCGTTGCTGAGCGCAGCATTGGGGCGTCTTCAACTCGCATCTTGTTCCGCCATCTATTGCCACACTTACTTCCAACACTAATGGTGTGGGCCACATTAGGCATTGCAACAACCGTGCTTTTAGAAGCGACACTGAGCTACTTGGGCATCGGTGTGCAGCCTCCAACACCAAGTTGGGGCAATATCATCTTTGAAAATCAGACCTATTTCACCTCTGCACCGTGGTTGGTTTTCTTTCCCGGCGGAGCGATTTTGCTCCTTGCTCTTGGCTTCAACCTCCTAGGGGATGCGCTGCGCGACATTTTGGACCCAACTTTGAAGGGGAAAGGTTGAGATGTACGTTTATTTTGCACGCCGCATCCTTCAGGCCCTTCTTATCTTGCTAGGGGTTAGCTTCATTACATTCATCCTGCTGTATTTGGTCCCCGCAGATCCGGCCAGACAGATCGCTGGCAGGTCAGCCACTGCGGCGACTGTTAGCAACATTCGCAGTCAGTTGGGTTTGGACCTTCCATTTTATGAGCAATACAGTCGGTACCTGTTTAACCTATTGCAAGGTGATTTCGGTCGTTCTTACTTGCAAAAATCAGAGGTAGGAGAGCTAATTGCAGCACGTTTGCCAGCAAGTCTGCTGTTGATGTTCGCCGCCATAACAGCTGAAGTCGTTTTTGGAGTGACCATAGGGATTATTGCTGCGGTGAAACGTAATAGCATCGTCGATAAGTTTCTGATGATCATGAGCTTCGTTGGCGTTTCTGCACCTCAGTTTGTGGTTGGAATACTCCTGCTATACGTGTTTGCAGTTCAACTTGCCTGGCTTCCTATTGGTGGTTATGGCGAAGCCAAACACTTGATCTTGCCAAGCCTGACGCTCGGAATTCTTGGAGCAGGTTGGTATTCTCGCCTGATGCGTTCTGCTCTGATTGATGTTTTGCAGCAAGATTACGTTCGCACCGCACGAGCGAAGGGAATGCCTGCTTATCGGATTTTATTGCGTCACGCACTACCCAACGCGTTGCTGCCTGTGATTGCGCTCATCGGCATTGACATCGGCTTTCTCATGAGCGGCATTGTTGTTGTTGAATCTGTTTTCGGTTGGCCCGGCATTGGTCAACTAACGTGGCAGGCAATCCAACGTGTTGATATTCCGATCATTATGGGCGTCACGCTAGTTTCAGCCTGCGCTATCGTACTCGGTAATTTAATCGCGGATCTGATTACACCACTCGTCGATCCACGGATCAAACTTAGATGAGATGACACTTAATTCGTAGCCTACGTGGGAGGAAGCTATGTATATGGAAAAAGCACTACTTACGGGTGTAGCTAGTCTTGTAATTGCAGTGACAGCAACTTTGGCGAATGCAGCCGAACAAGAAGGAGGGGCAATCACCGTCACGTATAAAGATGATGTATCTACACTAGATCCAGCAATTGGGTATGACTGGCAAAATTGGTCTATGATCAAAAGTCTGTTTGATGGGCTGATGGATTATAAACCTGGTACTACAAATCTGGTGCCCGATCTGGCTGAAACCTATAGCATTTCTGAGGATGGTCTTACTTATACGTTTAAGCTACGCTCAGGGGTGAAGTTTCACAATGGGCGTACCTTAGCAGCCTCTGACGTCAAGTATTCTCTGGACCGCGTTGTTAATCCTGAAACCCAAAGTCCAGGCGCAGGGTTCTTCACTTCTATTGAAGGCTTTGAAGAAGCTTCCGCAGGTAAAGCTGATGGATTAAGCGGTGTTTCAACACCATCTAATGACACAGTGGTCATTCAGCTTTCCCGACCTGACGCTACATTTTTACATGTGATGGCGATTAACTTTGCGCATATTGTGCCGAAAGAGGCGATTGAGCAGTATGGGCAAGATTTCGGGAAACATCCGGTAGGCACTGGGGCATTTAAGATGTCCGAATGGACAATCGGCCAGCGCGTCGTTTTCGAACGTAATCCAGAATATTATCACGCGGATCTGCCAAAATTAGACAGGATTACGTTTGAAGTCGGGCAGGAGCCTATCGTGGCGCTGCTTAGACTTGAGCGTGGTGAGATTGACATCGCTGGCGACGGTATCCCACCAGCGAAGTTTCTTGAAGTAACAAAAAGCCCGAAATTTGAAGGGATGGTCGAACGTGGTAGTCAACTTCATACAGGCTACATCTCGTTGAATACACAAATGGCGCCTTTTGATAATGTAAAAGTTCGCCGTGCAATAAATATTGCGATCAATAAACAGCGTGTTCTTCGTATCATTAATGGTCGTGCTGTCGCTGCTAATCAGCCGCTACCTCCACTTATGCCGGGCTATAATCACAATTACAAAGGCGCTGGATACAATGTTGAAGGCGCAAAAGCTCTGCTTACTGAAGCGGGCTTTTCAGATGGTTTTACAACTGAGCTTTATGTTGCAAACGTAGATCCTCAACCGCGTATCGCGCAGGCAATTCAACAGGATCTGGCAAAGGTTGGCATTCAGGCTGAAATCAAGTCACTTGCGCAAGCCAACGTAATTGCTGCGGGTGGAGAAGAAGATCAAGCGCCAATGATCTGGTCTGGTGGTATGGCTTGGATCGCTGATTTCCCAGATCCATCAAACTTCTATGGTCCGATTTTGGGTTGTGGTGGCGCTGTTGCCGGTGGGTGGAACTGGTCGTGGTATTGCAATGAAGAGCTTGACGCCCGTGCGCAGAAGGCCGATGCGATGGTTGGTGCTGATCAGGCGGAAGCACGCGTTAATGAGTGGCGTGAAATCTTCATGAAGGTTCAGGAAGATGCACCGTGGGTGCCAATTTTCAACGAGCAACGTTTCACCATTCGTTCAGAAAAGCTGGCTGGTCCTGAAGGCATTTTTGTGGACCCTGTTCATATCCCTGTTCACTACGATCATGTCTATCTCAACGAAGCTAATTAAAGGCAGCGTATATGTGTAATGCACCAGATTATACCATCCACCGGCATCAACATCATTTTGGATGGGACAATTCAATTACACCTATTGAGAGTGTCTCTCCCGGAAGTGCTCTTGAGTTTGTTTGCATGGACTCTTCAGGAGGGCAGATAACCAGATATAGCGCAGCTGCGGATCTTTCTGCGTTAGACTTTGAACGTGTCAATCCAGTTAACGGTCCCATCTTTATTGATGGGGCAGAGCCTGGAGACATCATCAAAGTAACTATTGAGCACTTCAAGCCTTCAGGTTTCGGATGGACCGCTAATATCCCTGGCTTCGGTCTGCTTGCCGATCAATTCAAAGATCCAGCTCTCGTGCTATGGGATTACGATCCACATGGCATGACACCGGCAGCATTTGGGCAGCATGGGGCAGTGCCTCTCAAGCCATTTGCAGGAACAATTGGCCTTGCTCCTGTTGAACAGGGCTTACATTCAGTTGTGCCACCTCGCGCGATGGGGGGGAATTTGGATATTCGAGACCTATCCCTTGGATCTGAATTATATCTTCCGGTCCAGGTCGACGGGGGATTGTTCTCGATAGGTGACACCCACGCCGCACAAGGTGACGGGGAAGTATGCGGCACGGCCATTGAAAGCCAGATGGATGTTACGGTTAAACTGGATCTGATCAAGCAAACGCCTTTGACGACGCCACGCTTTACTACTCCCGGCCCGGTGACACGTCACCTTGATGCAAAAGGATATGATGTAACCACCGGCATTGGCAAAGACCTGATGGCTGGGGCGAAAGCTGCGGTCTCCAATATGGTCGATTTGCTAAGTGCCAGACATAACCTCAATTCAGTAGAGGCTTATATGCTTTGCTCAACCTGTGGTGATCTGCGCATTTCAGAAATTGTCGATATGCCTAACTGGGTGGTGTCGTTTTACTTTCCTCGGATCGTTTTTGAATGAAGTTCATGCCTTTTCATCAGCCTATGACAACATCTGGATTTTTAAGGTTGTTTATATGAAGACGCATAAAATCCCGGCATTAGATGTCAGAGATCTCTCTATTTCTGTTCGAACAGAGAATGGATTGAAGCCTGTCGTCCATGATTTTTCTTATAGTGTGCATGCCTCTGAGACTTTGTGTATTGCAGGTGAAACTGGATCAGGCAAATCCATCACATCACTCGGTGTGATGGGTTTGTTGCCCAAAGAAAGTGCGGTTATCACCAATGGCACCGCATTATTGGGCGATGAAGATTTATTGCATGCCACACAAAAAAAATTGGATGATCTACGGGGCAACACCATTTCGATGATCTTTCAGGAACCGATGACATCATTGAACCCAGTGATGACTATCGGCGATCAGCTGCGAGAAGTCTTATTGTTCCATAAGCATGCGGAAGGGCGGTTGGCTAAACGCCAAGCGTTGGCCATGTTGGATGCTGTTCGCCTATCTGAGGCTAAAAAGCGTTTTTCACAATATCCTCACGAGCTCTCTGGAGGAATGCGGCAACGTGTGATGATTGCCATGTCTCTTTTATGCAAACCTCGTGTTCTGATAGCGGATGAGCCCACCACGGCCTTAGATGTGACTATTCAAGCTCAAATTCTGACATTGATGAAGGAGTTACAGCAGGAATTCCATATGGCACTCGTTTTGATCACACACGATATGGGCGTGGTCGCTGAAATGGCAGACCGGGTTTTGGTCGTTCAACATGGAAAGATGATGGAGCAAGGCTCCGTTGAGGAGATTTTCTATGCACCTCAGCGAGAGTACACCAGAAAGCTAATCAGAGACTCTCCTAAACTAGGAAGTATTAAAAGAGATCGGCTCCAGCCTGTGAGTGCTCCACCCCGAAAACAATGCTCGCAGGCACCTGCTTCGAGGTCATTTGCCTCGAAGCAGGTTCTTTCATCGTCACAACCATTATTGTCGGTCAAGGACTTGACTGTCGGTTTCGATATTGCGGGAGGGCTTCTTCGTCGTCCAATGAAGCGCGTGCATGCAGTTGAAAAAGTATCATTTGATTTGTTCGAAGGTGAAACCGTAGCGCTTGTCGGAGAAAGTGGATGTGGTAAGTCGACAATAGGAAGAGCGCTTCTCAATTTGGTCGATTGGCAAGGGCAGGTCAGTATAAACGGAAAGGACATTCGCGCTAGATATCGCGAGGATCCTTTGGTCGCGCGCCGTCATATACAAATGATCTTTCAAGACCCGTATGCCTCGCTGAACCCACGGATGAACGTTGGAGATCTAGTAAGTGAACCACTCGACATTCATCGTATTGGTTCTAAGGCGGAACGCCGTGAAAAAGTTGCGTATCTGTTCGAGCGGGTTGGATTAAGCAGGGATCACATGAAGCGGTACCCCCATGAGTTTTCAGGTGGACAGCGACAACGTATTTGCATCGCCCGCGCTCTAACTCTTAATCCGAAAATCATCGTAGCGGATGAAAGTGTCTCCGCGCTAGATGTCACAGTGCAAGCGCGCGTTCTCGAACTAATGGGTGAGCTGCAGCAAGAAATGGGCCTTTCTTATCTCTTCATTTCGCATGATCTTGCTGTCGTTGAGCAGATTAGCCACCGGGTTGCCGTAATGTATC
The DNA here is from genome assembly GCF_001623285.1 of Pseudovibrio sp. Ad26. Taxonomy (NCBI): domain Bacteria; kingdom Pseudomonadati; phylum Pseudomonadota; class Alphaproteobacteria; order Hyphomicrobiales; family Stappiaceae; genus Pseudovibrio; species Pseudovibrio sp. Ad26. Next base: position 13,495 of record NZ_LMCE01000074.1, on the reverse strand, counting down.
TAGGGCAAATTATAGAAATTGGGAGTCGTGAGGAAATTTTCGAGACACCTACCCACCCTTATACCAAAGCATTGATAGATGCAGTTCCTGTACCTGATCCAAGGCAGCGAAAAAAACACCGCCAACGCAATACAGATGAAATTGCAAGCCCTGTCTACGATATTGGAACCGGTCCGAAACCAGTTGTGCTAGAACAGCGGACCAAGACGCACGCCCACTCTCCATTTTAGATTTTCTTTTGATGGCTTATTCACGCTCGTTGCTAGGAAAAGTAGAGCATTAGTTAGCTGGTGGTTGAATATATTTATGATTGCATTCCAAATTTTGCAGCATTGTGAGAATTATAAAGTAAATTATATTATATAAAGTAATCGTGATTCTATTTATTATCAAATTAAGTGTCATTGTAGCGCTGTAATTTACTTTCAAATTGGTTTGTGGATTTATATTGTGTATTCAACCATAACTCAATGACATCAAATAGAAAATTAAAATAAATATGCATTATTACCTCTGCGTCATTAGTATTTTTTTCCTTAATTGTTGACAGATTTCTAAAAGGAATTAGGCTCTTTTTGTACCAATTTTAATTTGGTTTAGGGAGAGGTTTTTTATGGCTACTATAACGAGCCGCTCGACAATACCTAGTTCGCCCATTTTTTCAGTTTCAGATCTCAAAATGAGAATAATCGGGAGTTCAACTGATCTGGTTGAAAACCTCTCGCTTGAAGTGTTTCCCGGGCAAACCCTTTGCATCGTGGGTGAATCTGGTTGCGGGAAAAGTATTACTGCTTTGGCGCTGATGGGGCTTCTTTCGCCAACAGAGGTCGACATTCTCAGTGGTACAATTTGGTTTGAGGGCCACGAATATCTTGTTTCAGAAGCTCGTCGTGCTCGACATCTGCGTGGTGATCGAATTGCAATGATTTTTCAGGAGCCGATGACTTCCCTAAACCCGTCCTTCAAGGTTGGTGAACAGATTACTGAAGCAATCACGTGCCATCATATCTGCTCACCTGCAGACGCAAGAAGCCACACAATCGAAATGCTGGCTAAAGTCGGTATTCCCGCGCCAGATGTCCGCTTCAATGAATATCCTCACCAATTGTCTGGAGGTATGCGCCAACGTGTCATGATTGCAATTGCTCTGGTTAATAACCCATCGCTGCTGATAGCCGATGAACCGACCACCGCTTTGGATGTGACCATTCAAGCGCAGATCATTGAACTCATTCGTGACTTACAAAAAGAAACTAGCATGGGAACAATCATGATCACCCATGATTTAGGTGTGGTTGCTAAGCTGGCAACGGATGTCGCCGTGATGTATGCAGGTCAAATCGTGGAGAAGGGGCCGGTTGAGGCTATCTTCAACGATCCGCAGCACCCTTACACAATTGGCCTGCTTTCCTCCATACCCAAGCTAACGGGGCAAAGAGAGCGCCTCGCCACAATTCCCGGCAGTGTGCCGACCATTCAATCCATGCCATCAGGCTGCAGGTTTAGCAGCCGTTGTCCGTTTGCTGCAGCGGTGTGCAGCGAAAAACCCGTGGCCCAACTCTTCAAAAATAACCACGCTGTATCCTGCCATTTTGCTCCGCTGAACATGACATTGGAACTGAGTGCATGAGCGATTTTATTTTGGAAGCTCGCAACCTCAAAAAATACTACGAAGTCAATCAAGGCCTTTTCTGTGTTGATGTTCTTGTGAAGGCTGTTGATGGTGTTTCCTTTGATATCTATCGTGGAGAAACCTTTGCCATCGTTGGCGAATCCGGTTGCGGGAAGTCCACTCTTGGGCGTGTGCTGAATCACTTAATAACGCCAACTGAAGGTGAAGTCATTTTTGAAGGTGAGGATATCAGTAAGCATAGTGGCAAAGAACTCTCAGCATTCCGAAAAGAGGTGCAGTTTATTTTTCAAGATCCGTTCTCGTCATTAAATCCCCGGATGACCGTTGGGAGGCTGATCAGTGAACCTCTCGAAATTCATCGATCAGGTTTGAGTGCTAAACAGCGCGAGGACAAAGTGAAACAGCTTTTGGAGCAGGTTGGGTTAAGAGTGGAGCACGCCAATCGCTATCCCCATGAGTTCTCCGGTGGTCAACGACAACGCATTGGGATTGCCCGAGCTTTGGCAAGTGGTCCTAAACTGATTATTGGTGATGAGCCTGTTTCCGCACTGGATGTTTCTGTGCAGGCGCAAGTTGTTAATCTGCTTGATGATTTGCGAGATGAGCTAAATCTGACTCTTATTGTTATTGCGCATGACCTATCGATTGTCCGGCACATGAGTGATCGTGTTGCGGTCATGTATCTAGGCAAGATTGTCGAGATGGGACCCGTTGATGAGGTTTTTTCTAACCCCTGTCACCCCTACACGCTTTCGTTGCTTTCAGCTGTGCCGGAACCTGTTGTCGACCAAGAAAAGCCTATTATTTCACTTTCAGGAGAGACACCAAGCCCAACTGTCTCAATTACTGGTTGTCGACTTAACAATAGGTGCCAATTCGCTCGTGATATCTGTTGGAAAATTGAACCTGAAATATCAATGGTTGAAACTTGCAGTGAGCACACGATTGCTTGTCACTTTTGGCACGAAGTCGTTGAGGAAGTTTCAGCGAAGACAACGAGTGCTTTTGACGTGTGTAATGAACAAGTTGAAATGCGTCTTAAACTATATCAAGCCGCTCTAAAGGGAAAGAAGGCGGTTCTTAGAAAACGTAATGCAGTCAAACCGGAGGAATTGACGTGAAATTTACCCGCAATGCCCTTTTATTATCAGCCTTAACTATGACAACTATGTCTGCGAATGCGCAAGATTTACGCATCGGCTTGCAGTCTGACGCAGACGTTCTGGACCCGGATCAGTCACGGAGCTTTGTTGGCCGGATTGTGTATGCATCTCTTTGCGATAAGCTTGTCGACATCACACCAGATCTTGAAATCATTCCGCAACTCGCCACTAGTTGGTCATGGACTGATGGTGGTAAGAAATTGACCTTCAAATTGCGTGAAGACGTCATTTTTCATGACGGTACTCCATTCAACGCTCAAGCAGTTGCTCGCAATATTACGCGTAGCCAAACACTGCCAGAATCTCGCAGGAAATCTGAAGTCTCATCTATTGAAAGCACCTCTGTTTTGAGCGAATACGAGATCGCTATCAATCTGAAGAAGCCAGATTCTACCTTGCTGGCCCAGCTGGCAGATCGTTCTGGAATGATGGTTTCTCCTGATGCTGCAGAAGCCAGAGGTACGGATTTCGGGCTAAAGCCTGTTTGTTCTGGTGCATTCGAATTTGTAGAGCGCGTGGCTCAAGATCGTATTGTTCTGAAGAAGTTTGACAGCTATTGGAACAAGGATGCGATTAACTTTGATACAGTGACGTATCTACCGATCCCAGATAATACCGTACGTCTCGCGAACTTATTATCAGGTGATATTCATATTCTTGACCGGCTTGCTGCTACTGATTTGAAGCAAGCAGAGCAGAGCACTGCGGTTAACGTAAACAGCGCAGTATCTCTTGGATATCAAGGCCTGACGATGAATGTGGGCAATGGTGAACGGGCAAATACGCCATGGGGTCAAGATAAGCGTGTTCGCCAGGCTCTTAGTTATTCTATTGACCGGCATGTCTTAAACAACGTTGTTTTTAACGGTGCTTTTGCTGCAGGCAATCAGGCGTTCCCACCAAACTCTCCCTGGTATGATAACAGCCATCCAATTCCTGAACGTGATGTTGCCAAGGCAAAAGCATTGCTGGCAGAAGCTGGTTATACGAATGGGCTTGAACTCGAAATTTCCGTGCCCAACACGAATGTTCCAACGCAGGTGACGCAAGTTATTCAGGCTATGGCAGCTGAAGCGGGTATCAACGTTAAGTTGGTTACTAAAGAATTCGCAACACTGCTGGCTGATGACTCTGCTGGAAATTATCAGGCCAGTCAGATCGGCTGGTCCGGGCGTGTCGACCCTGACGGCAACATCCATCAGTTTGTAACAATTGGTGGTGGTATCAACGACTCTGGTTATTCTAATGCCAAGGTAGATGAGCTCCTTAATTTGGCAAGACAATCTGCGGACCAAGAAGAACGTAAGCTAAGCTACATCGCTGCGAATAAGATCTTACAAGATGAATTACCTATCATTTACTTGTATCACCAGACTTGGATTTGGGGGCTAACTTCAAATCTCAAAGGCTTTGCAGCCTATCCAGATGGAATGATCCGTCTGGAAGGTGTGAGTTTCCAAGAATAGAAAACATACTTTCAGCGCGGCAGTTATTGTCGCGCTAGCCTTCCTGCAATCTTGAAAGTCTAAGTGATGCTAAACTTTGTTCTGCGTCGTCTGGTGATTGCTATCCCGACAATAATACTAATATCCATATTTGTATTTACTTTGCAGAAGTTGCTGCCAGGTGATCCTGTTTTGGCAATGGCGGGGGAAGAGCGTGATCCTGAAGTGCTTGAGTATCTACGTAACAAGTATCGCCTGAACGACCCGATCTTTATCCAGTACATCAACTGGATTGGGAACGCCGTTGCTGGAGATTTAGGCATCTCCTTGCGTACTAACCAGCCTGTTTTCGAGCTGATAATGGAAAAGCTGCCAGTCACAGTTCAACTGGCCATCATGGCAATTTTCATCGCGTTAGTCATAGGCATTCCAACCGGTATTTTATCAGCAGTGAAAAAAGGCAGTGTGATCGACTATTGCGCTAACGTGATTGCCTTATCGGGCCTATCGATACCTAATTTTTGGCTTGGTATCATGCTGATCCTGTTGGTTTCGGTAAAGTGGCAGTTGTTGCCAGCTTCTGGATACGTGCCTTTCTTTGATGACCCATTGGCATCAATAAGCGTGATGATTATGCCTGCCTTTGTTCTTGGAACCGCAATAGCTGCAACGTTAATGCGCCACACTCGCTCAGCCATGCTTGATGTATTAAAATCAGACTATATTCGCACGGCTCGAGCAAAGGGGCTCAAAGAGCGAACAGTTATTCTCAAGCATGCTTTCAGAAATGCTGCCACCCCTATTGTCACTTTAACAGCCTTGCTGTTTGGCGAGTTGATCGCTGGCGCTGTTCTGACGGAACAAATCTTTACTATTCCTGGTTTTGGAAAGCTCATTGTCGATGCTGTGTTCAATCGCGACTATGCAGTGGTGCAAGGTGTGGTGCTGGTTACAGCAGTTGGGTTCATTCTGATGAACCTTGTCGCTGACATTGCCTATGTTTTCCTGAATCCAAGGCTTCGGAGTCTGCCATGACACATGCAACCGGGCCCATCTTCAATGAAGATCCAGTTCTTACCACCAAGTACGAAAACAGAGTTTGGAAGAAATTCAAAACTCATAACAGTGCCATGGTTGGTGGTGCGCTTGCGACATTCTTCATCTTAATCGCGATGTTTGCTCCCTTGCTACCAGTGGTGGACCCTACTGCAACAGACTGGTTGTCTGTGCGCAAAGCACCTTCTTGGGTTCATCCTTTTGGAACAGACGAAATAGGCCGTGATGTCCTGTCGCGCATGGTTTGGGGTGCTCAGGCGTCGCTTCTGGCTGGTGTAGTTTCCGTCGCCATTGCCATAGGCCTCGGCGTACCTCTTGGTATACTTGCAGGTTACTTCTCCGGCTGGACAGATGCCATTATCTCCCGCTGCACAGAAGCATTGCTCGCGGCACCATTCTTGGTGCTGGCTATTACTCTTGCTGCTTTCCTCGGGCCAAGCCTTACTAATGCGATGATAGCCATCGGCATATCTGCGACACCCATTTTCATTCGGCTCACCCGTGGGCAAGTGCTCTCGATCAAAGCTGAAGACTATGTCGAAAGTGCTAGAGCAGTGGGCCTGCCCACCTACAAAATTCTGAGTAGATATATTCTGCCAAACATCCTCCCTCCAATCCTTGTGCAGGCAACCCTGTCCGTTGCTGCTGCGATTATTGCTGAGGCTTCCTTGAGCTTCCTTGGTCTGGGACAACAAGCGCCGGATCCAAGTTGGGGCCAAATGCTCAACATAGCAAAGAACTTTCTTCATCAAGCTCCTTGGATGGCTTTATGGCCCGGCATAGCGATTTTTCTGGTTGTCCTCGGCTTTAATCTTCTGGGTGACGGACTGCGCGATGCATTAGACCCGCGCGAAAAATAAGCGAATAAACTATGACATTTACGACACGTCCTGAAATCCGTGGCACCTTCGGTGTCGTCACTTCTACCCATTGGATTGCGTCAAGCGTTGGGTTTGGAATCCTAGAAAAAGGCGGTAATGCATTTGATGCAGCCGTTGCTACTGGCATTGTTCTGCAAGTTGTTGAGCCACATCTAAATGGTCCAGCTGGAGACCTGCCTGCTATCCTTTACGATGTCTCCAAAGGCAAACCGGAAGTTCTTTGCGCTCAAGGTGTTGCCCCGGCTGCTGCCTCTATTGAACATTTTAGGGGACTCGGATTAAATCTTATTCCAGGTTCTGGGTTGCTTGCAACCGTTGTCCCAGGCGCTTTCGATGGCTGGATGTTAATGCTGCAAGATTATGGAATGCTGTCTTTGCGGGACGTGTTGCAGCCTGCTATAGACTATGCGAAAAATGGTCATCCTGTGTTACCTCGCGTTGCCCATACCATCGCAAGTCTGAAAGAATTCTTTGCTGAGGAATGGCCCAGCTCTGCTGAAGTTTGGGCACCAGACGGCGAAGTACCAGAACCAAACACGAACTTCAAGAATCCAGACCTGGCGAATACCTACCAGCGTATTCTGGCGGAGGCGGAAGCTAAATGCGGTGATCGTGAGGGGCAAATTGCAGCTGCTCGTGAAATCTGGAGAAATGGTTTCGTCGCAGACGCTATCGGTGATTATCTCAGCGAAGCATCGGTCATGGATGTTTCAGAACAGAAGAATAGTGGGATACTGACACGCGAAGATTTGGCGAACTGGCAAGCCTTTACCGAAGAAACTGTTTCCTTAAATTATCACGGCTGGCAAGTGCACAAAACGCTGCCCTGGAGTCAGGGGCCAGTCATGCTTCAAGCCCTATCAATCTTGAAAAAGTTCGACCTTGGCGCGATGGATCCCAACGGTGATGAGTTCATCCATACCGTGATCGAAGTGATGAAGCTCGCCTATGCTGATCGAGAAACTTATTATGGAGATCCAGAGTTCAGCGATATACCGCTGGGTTATTTACTTTCAGATGACTATGCCGCTGAACGCAGTCAGCTGGTTGTTGAAAAAGCCTCTTTTGAGCAAAGACCTGGCCGACTGTTAGGGCTGGAACATCTAGCCGACGGATACATCGCAAGAGCTCAACAAGATTTTGGTGTGACCTGCGGGGTAAGCGCTGGCGAACCGACGATGGCGCATCTTACCGAAAAACGAGGAGATACAGTACATTTGGATATCATTGACCGGTGGGGCAATATGGTTGCAGCAACGCCATCAGGTGGTTGGTTGCAAAGCTCACCGGTTGTGCCGGGATTAGGGTTTCCCTTGAACTCTCGTGCCCAGATGTTTTGGCTAGAGGAAGGTGTGCCTAATGCACTTGCGCCACGTAAGCGACCACGTACAACTCTTACCCCAAGTTTTGCGGAAAAAAATGGTACTCAACTTGTATTTGGTACACCGGGCGGAGATCAGCAAGATCAATGGCAGCTAATCTGGTTTTTGCGCTTTGTTCATCACGGTTTGGATTTACAAGAGGGGATGGATTATCCGCTCTTTCATACCGACCACTTTCAGGGATCATTTTTCCCTAGAGAAGCTAAGCCTGGTGAGATGATGATTGAACCGGCTGTGGGACAAAATACCATCGATGGTTTGCGTGCTCGAGGTCATATTGTGACTGTTGCAGAGCCGTGGTCGATTGGACGTCTTACCGCAGCGCTCCGACATCCTTGCGGGACATTGCAAGCAGCGGCGACACCTCGCCTGATGCAAGCGTACGCTATTGGCCGGTAAGAGCAACAGCTCGATATGGGAGACCAAAGTTGAGGAGTACCTATGGAATATTGGGGGCTGACGAGTATTGCCACAATGGTCACAATTTCTATTGCAGCCGACGTGCTGGGGGGCATACTAGCGGGTTTACTTGGTGTGGGTGGCGGAATTGTTATCGTTCCTGCCTTGTATATAACTCTAACGCAAATTGCTCAAGTAAATGCAAACCTAGCAATGCAAGTTGCTGTTGCGACGTCATTGCTGACGATTGTTTTCACTTCTCTTTCTTCTGGTATAGGGCACCACAAACGCGGGGCAATTGATTTTACACTTCTCAAATTGTGGACACCCTCAATTATTGTTGGAGTGGTTGGCGGTGCGCTGCTTGGTAGTATTGTTTCGGGTTATATCTTAATTGGAATATTTTCCTGCGTTGCTGCTCTTGTTGCTATCGACATGATTTTTCGAAAGACTTCCTCAGAGGTCAGGCAACGTAGTTTTTCCAAACCTACCTGGACAAGTTTAGGTGTTCTTGCAGGCACGATATCTTCCATGATGGGTATTGGAGGAGGCACAGTGTGTGTGCCGCTGCTGAACTTCTTAGGCTATGATATTCGCAGAGCTGTTGGAACCTCTGCGGCAATAGGTTTCGTTATCAGCCTGCCGAGTGCTGCGGTTTATGCCATTAGTGGGCTAGGGCAGGAAGGGCTGCCACCATTTTCTCTGGGCTACATAAATTTGCTCGCTGCTGCTATCATCATTCCGCTGAGTACATCATTTGCCCGTATCGGGGTGAAGATCGCGCATAGCATTCCCAGAGGAACCTTGCGCCTTGTTTTTGGTATGTTTTTAGCTATAACCTCGATGCGCATGTTTACCGACTTAGTTGGAAGCTAGAAGTATAATGGGATCAAGCAATAAGCATCCAGAACAGACACTATTGGATGCGATTGAAAACCGAGAAGATAACAAAGAATTCATCTCTGGAGGAAGATTGCTTCCTGAGCGCACACTTGCATTGAAACTGGGTATTAGCCGGGCGCGACTAAGACAAGTATTAGGTGAACTAGAGCAATCAGGTTCCGTTTTTCGCCGACAGGGACAAGGCACTTTTGTAGCACCTCCTCCAGCAGCTGATGCAGGACGCATACGCATTCTCGCGGGCCGAATTACTCCTCGTGATGTGATGGAAGTCCGTCTGGAAATTGAGCCAGCCCTTGCGGCACTGGCAGCAGAGCGTGCATCTGTTGATGAGTTGAAATTGTTAGGGCAACTCATGCAAGCGACTTTAGATGCGCGTGATACAACAACCTATGAAACGGCCGATGAAATATTCCATTACAAAATTGCAGAGATTGCTCATAATCCGCTCTTCTTAAACATTTATAATGAAATTCGGGAGGTTCGAAAGCAGGCTTCTTGGACGCAGGAACGTAAGAGTGCATATTCTAAAGAGACAATCTTCCAACTTGGATCTCAACATAAAGACTTGATGGAAAACATCGCCTCCCGCAATAGTGAAGCCGCAGCTTCTGTTATGCGCATTCATTTATTGACCGTTTCAAACACCCTCTTGCGCCATCGCCACTATGAATCCTCATAATGAGGGCTATTGCGGGTATAGTTGCAGAGCTGCAATGGAAGGCATCTAGCAAGAACTTGCGCATTGCATCATGACGCATCGCCCCCGCGCATAGTATAGAGCTCACCGACAGCCAGTTAGAGGTGATAACTGAGGTGTGCCACATCAACTGGTATTACTTGTGCGGATTAGTATCAGGTGTTGGAAAGCGTCTTTGTTGCCAGAAACCTGTGATGACTTTCGCTGCCAAGTTCAAAAGTTTGCCAAACGCCTCATCGGACAAAGCAACATATCTAGATCAAGGAAGCTGTCTTTGAGCTCTAGCTTTTTTGCTGCTAGCAGGCGCCCGCGACCCGCAATGATGTCGTTGTCAGCACCAACTAATATTGGATTGGTAAAACCAAACTCAGCAATGGAACTTGCAATCTGGGTAATCTGCTAATCGGGATGTGTTCTTGCGTTGCGAGCATAAGGCACGAGCGTTGTGATAGACATCATCTCGACTTGCAAAGGGAAGCTCCTGTTGATTGGGTGCGAACCTTGGAATTCAGAGTGCGAACCGTGAACCTAAGGTGCGAACCTGAAGTGCGAACTCAAAATTCTAGGTTCGCACCCTTGGGTTGTTTTCGAAGTAAGAGCGTCACCGCTAAATTGATTGATGCAACAATATCTTAATCAGGAGTGTTGCGATGCGGTGCTTTCTTTCGTTTCCGCTAGGTGCGAACCGCGAACCCAAAGTGCGAACCCAAAATTTCTGTCTGTAACTGGCGATCTGGTGCGCAAAGCCCCACCGCATACGATTGCGGCCCGGAAGGACCCAAAAGCCGGACTAGGGGAAGCTTGGTATGGGATTGCGAGGAGGATATTGCGCGGCTTGACTGCGGGTGGAGGAGGGGACGCAGCTTAGCCGAGCATAGCGGCAATGTGCCCGAAACAGCCCACTTATGTCGCGCCAGAAGTGCAGGGTCATTTGTCGGGGAGTGCGGCGCAAGGCAGCTCAACACAGCCCAACGCGAGTGCGAGACGATAGCAGGCGGGACTGAGCGGCACCAGCAAGCAAGACGCCTCTTGTTTTGAAGCGCACACCAGCCAAACTTCGCAGACACTGACACATCCGCGAAACCAATGGTATGTCACCTATAAGCCCCTAATTGTGCAGGTGGGTATGGCATTGCGCGGTACCGAGAAAAATAAACTCAAGCCATGTGTAAAGAGCACAAGCGACAAGAGGAGCAAGCGCCATGCACGTGAACTACATCTATACAGAGCACCCCCAATGGGGGACGGAAATCCTACGCTACACCAACGAAGAGATGCGCGAGGTCTTCGGCGATAAGAACGCCGAGGAGCTGTGGGCCGGCAAGATCATCCTACACAAAGGCGGCGCCTACCTGGACATGCTAAGCGCCGCCAGAGACAAGCTAGCCGCTGAACTCGACGCCTAATCCTACTAGGCCCGCAAAGAGAACAGACCCCGCCAGCGGTGCGGGGTTGCGATCGTGAAGGCGGGCAGGGGGCTCGGTGGCAATAGAGGGAAGGTCTATGAGAACCAGCACAATCAGGATTGCAGCACAGGACTTAGCCAAGGCGGGGTTTAACGCCAATCGACCATACGAGGCGTGTGACCCGATCGCCCACGCACTCGATGACAAGGCAGCGGTTAAGGCTCGGGTCAACGCAGACAATATGACGCTAACGATCGAAATGAACACCAACCAGCTCCTCGATGCAGCAAATACACTCAGAGAACTCGGTCTGATTTGAGTTAAGCAGATGTCCGGGTATGGATTGCAACCCCGCGCTCAGCGGAGTTTATTGTTGGTGAGGTTGGTTTAGGTGGATGACACGCGCATGGGAACCGCAGCCAGTGCACCCTTCCGGGTCTCTAATGAAGCCCCTTCCCGGTCTATGGGTGAGCTTTCAAAACTCAGCTCAAACTCAAATAGGCCTGAGAGGCACTGCGCCTCCCAAGCCAGAATATTCCATGAGAGGCAGAACCTCTCAGCATTCCAATGCTTTTTAGTCTTTTGAGACTTCCAGTGCGCAAGGATCAAGCAGATCGGAGATCCTTTCGCTACTTGCCTGCGCATTTTCTATGTGATTGCGCACAGTATCAAACAGCGTCAGCAACGCTTCATATTCCTGGGTATGCTCCATGCGTTCGCTCATCACCACGCTCATGGAATAGACTATATTTTTGAGGTGGTTGGTTGATAATCGAAGCTGATCCACTTCATTGCGAAGGGACGTATGGGCACATTTCTCTTTACCAGTTTCTGTCATTTCAAGCCCTCTACTTTGGGTGTTGAACAACCACTCAGCAGAAGGCATTCGACAACCCACTGGCGAGCGGGAGGTTCGAAACCTGCAAGTAGACAGGCGGGTTTATTCCCCCCGCGAAGGGGTATTATATTCACCGCCCTCCCGCCCATAAGCGAGAGTTTGCGTAAGGAGGGCTAACTCCAAACACAAATTGACCGCCGAATAACGGCAGCGGTGACCGCTACTTGTGAGAGGTTTCGACGCCTCAAGATGACCATGCGATGAATGGTGCAAGGTGTCAATGCAAGGAAACCGAATTCCTCCACAAACCCATGGCATTAGCCGGTCCTGAATGTAGAGGGTAGAGGTGTATGTGGCTTCACCTTCATCTGTTTATGGCGCGCTGTATGGCTAAAACAGCGGCCATAGCACGGTGATGGGCGGTAGAACGGGTGAGCCCGACCTGAATGCAGATGGGCCGCCAGCGGTAACCTTCTGCCCGCATCCAAAGGATTTTCCTATCATCAGTGCGTGGAACATGGCGCAGCCAGTTGATCGTCTCTTCCATGAAAGCAATATCGCGCGCGCTGGGCACAGCTCGTAGCTGAGGCTTGTTGTAACCATAGGCCTCATGAACATCATGGATAACCTGCGGCCATGTGTTTCCATCACGCCGTGGTGTAGACCTTGGCGGATTGGGCAGCCGTCGCAGGGTGCTGGCAGCCAGCTCCAGACGATCAACGATCTGGGTGGTGGTGAGCATCATGAGGTGTCCTGAGTGCTGGCGACTTGCGCTTCCAAAACGCTGTTCAGCACACGGATGTGGAAGCTGCGGGCTGCCATGATGGGGTCAGCAAAAGCGATAAGCTGACCAGGCGTGGGGGCAACGGTCTTGCTGCTGCGTCGCCAGGCCTGACAGGTGGCGAAGATCACATCGGTTGGATAGCCGCTCAGATCCTGGATCCAATCTTCAATCAGCTGTGTGATGGCCTCTGGTGAGAGCCGCTTTTGCGGATAGTGATTGAGAAGCTGTCCCACTGCCAGACTCACTGGTTTTGACCCACCGGGTGCGTTGGTCTGCGTGAGTGTGCTGAGCAGTTGCTCCAGTTCCTCAATCTCTTGAGCTGATCGTGGTGCCTGCCTTCGTTCTGGCCGGGATGCTATCAGCTGCTGCAAGAGCCTCATCCCAGGCTCTCTGCCAAACATGGGAAATGGAATTTTTGCGCTTGGAGGGTTCATGGGATCGAACAGATTGCTCATGGGATTTCTCCTTGGCTTGAAGACCTGCCTGTGCTTGAGGTTTTGCCCAATGTTGCTCACAGACCGGGTTTTGGGGGTAAGGGGGAAAAGGTTCTTTTGATGGTTCTAAATGACGGTTCAAGGGGGGCACCACGTGCCGGTTGGTAGCGGCACCACATGCCGGTTGGTGCGGCACCACGTGCCGGGTGCTGGCAGGGCCTACCGGCACACCATGCCGGTTGTTATCAGGCTCATCCGGCACGTGGTGCCGATTGGATGTTCCGGGTTTGATCGCTGGCAAGTTTTCCAGAGCAGGATGGTCATTTTGATCGGGGATAGGCCTTCGCCCGTCAAAGCCAGTAAGGACGAAAATATCGGACCTGCGAGAGCCATTGGCACGGCGACGCTGATAGCGGGTGATCAGCCCCAATGCTTCCAGGTCATTCAGGCAGTTGCGCAGCTTGCGCTCCGAGC
>NZ_LMCE01000073.1:0-538 GCF_001623285.1 Pseudovibrio sp. Ad26 | reverse complement strand
GTATCAGAACATGCGGGCCAATGCGCTTACTGATGCGGAATTACGCCGTAAGGCCGCAGATGAGCTTGTCCATATGACTGCGAGAATTAACCGTGGTGAGGCGATCCCTGAACCAGTAAAACAACTTCCTGTCATGGGCGGTAGACCTCTAAATCGTGCACAGGCTCTGGCGAAGATCGCAGAAATCAAAGCTAAGTTCGGACTGAAAGGAGCAAGTGTATGACGGGCAAAGAGGCAATTATTCATTACCTGGGGACGCATAATAGCTTCTGTGCGCCGGACGTTGCCGCGCTAACAGGCGCAACAGTAACCAGCATAAATCAGGCCGCGGCTAAAATGGCACGGGCAGGTCTTCTGGTTATCGAAGGTAAGGTCTGGCGAACGGTGTATTACCGGTTTGCTACCAGGGAAGAACGGGAAGGAAAGATGAGCACGAACCTGGTTTTTAAGGAGTGTCGCCAGAGTGCCGCGATGAAACGGGTATTGGCGGTATATGGAGTTAAAAGATGACCATCTACATTACTGAGCTAATAACAGG
>NZ_LMCE01000072.1:0-536 GCF_001623285.1 Pseudovibrio sp. Ad26 | reverse complement strand
GATAATGACACTGATTTTAGCAAAAGCCAGCCAATATTCTGTTTCTGCGAATAACCGTACCGAATAAAGATTGATGATCGTAGTTAAAACAGCCAACATAAAAACAAATACCCAGGCTGGAATGTGCGGGAACCACAACTGCAAAAAGGAAGCAGCTGCAACAGCTTCAGCGATGATATTGATAATCCACATAGACCAGTAGACCCAATCAGTAAAATCAGCAGAATGAGCACCTAGATAAGGGCGTATCAAACCAGATAATCCGTGATGCGTGTCGCCACCGCTTAAAACGATTTTTCCCAGACCTTTCATCACGATATATAAAATCAGCCCACCAATCAAAAAAGCAATCAATACAGAAGGGCCGGCGATCCCAATCGCTTCGCCACTTCCTTTAAATAGACCTGCACCGATTGCTCCACCTAAAGCTAACATGGTGATATGTCTGGAGCTAAGTTGTTTTTTCAATTTTTTATCTTCCATAAATGACCTCTTTCTTTTAAATTCACAATCAAAATTTATATTAAGAATAAATA
>NZ_LMCE01000071.1:0-624 GCF_001623285.1 Pseudovibrio sp. Ad26 | reverse complement strand
GCTTTAAAGATACGATCATCATTATGACAAGTAATGCCGGAACTGGTAAAGTAGAAGCAAACGTTGGTTTTGGTGCGGCACGCGAAGGTGTTACTCGTTCTGTATTGAACCAATTAAACAACTACTTTACACCAGAATTTCTGAACCGTTTTGACGGGATCATCGAATTCAGTGCATTATCAAAAGAAAACTTGATGACAATCGTCACACTAATGCTAGACGATGTCAACCAAATGCTGGCAGCACAGCAACTTCACATCGAAGTTCCTACGAATGTCAAAGAAAAATTAGTTGACTTAGGCTATGATCCATCTATGGGTGCTCGTCCTCTTCGACGCACGATCCAAGAACAAATCGAAGATGGTATCGCTGAATTTTATCTTGATCACCCTTCTATCCATGAGTTGAAAGCAAAACTGGATAAAGATGGAAAAATCATCGTTACTTCTAAACCAGAACGTTTGGCTAAAGAATCAGCCGAAGAAACGGCTGAATAAATCCAGTTTTATAGCGTGAGACGGTATTTCTTTGAGAAATGCCGTCTCATTCTTTTTTCAGAAAAGTCAAAATACTGTTCATTTTATAAAAAAGAAATTATAATAAGAGAAACAAGCAATTAAAAAT
>NZ_LMCE01000070.1:0-559 GCF_001623285.1 Pseudovibrio sp. Ad26 | reverse complement strand
CGTATAACTGCACGGATTTTGGGACAATTATCAAACAGATATTTGTCCCGATTCCCGTTTTACCGAAAAAAGAAAGGGGGATCGATTCCTGTGACAAAAGAAGAAATTTTAACGGGACCCGGTGTCATAAAGCTCGTTAGTCAATACATGGGTCCCGAACATGTAGCATTTGTTGAGAAAGCATGCGAATACGCGACTGCTGCACATGACGGACAGTTTAGAAAATCGGCGAACCCTACATTATTCATCCTATCCAAGTCGCAGGTATATTAGCAGATTTAAAAATGGATCCCCATACAGTGGCTACAGGCTTCTTACATGATGTTGTTGAAGATACAGAAATCACTTTAGAAGATCTGAGAGAAGAATTTGGCGATGACGTTGCTATGTTAGTGGACGGCGTAACCAAATTAGGGAAAATAAAATATAAATCCCACGAAGAGCAGCTAGCAGAAAACCACCGAAAGATGCTGCTAGCAATGGCTCAAGATTTACGAGTTATCATGGTCAAATTAGCTGATAGACTACATAACATGCGTACGTTGAAGCACCTGCGAGA
>NZ_LMCE01000069.1:0-1122 GCF_001623285.1 Pseudovibrio sp. Ad26 | reverse complement strand
GGCAACTGTGTTTATGCATTGAATGGAACATTGTCTCTGAGCAGTGCATTGGCTGTGATGAGTATCTTTCGCGCCAGAGCAATCATAGCCGCTTTGAAGGGCTTTCCTCTTTTGATGAGTGCTTGAGCAAATGAGGCAAAGTGAGAATTAGACCGTGCCGCTGTAACCGCTGCCATATAAAGCGCGTTCCGCACGCGTTTGCGCCCACCTTTAATTGCCCGATGGCCGCGAAACTGACCGCTATCTACATTGAAAGGAGCAAGGCCAGCCAAAGCGGCAATGGCTTTGGGCGATGCGTGCCCGAGCTCGGGCATCAAAGCTAATAGAGTAGTTGCAGCAACAGGACCTACGCCGGGAATTGAGCGCAACAATTTGTTATCATGCGTAAATTCGGCTGTCTCTTTGAGCAGTGTATCCCGCTTTTGCTCAATGAATTTAATTTCTTCATTCAACCAACTGATATGGCGTGCGATGCTGGCATGTTCCTCGGCCAGGGCTTGGGCTAGGCGTTGGCGTTCTTTCTTACGTGTATCAACAAGCTCATCCCGCCGTTTGTGCAAGGCTGCTAGTTGGTCGCGTTCTGGTGCTCGTTGTGTGGAGGCGTCAGGTTTTAGGCATTTGCCCATGTCTGCCAGCATGCGTGCATCGATCTGATCAGTTTTTGCCATCTGCCCGAGGGCTCGAGCAAAATCCCGCGCTCGTGCTGGATTTACCCGGGAAAATCGGATCTTCAAAGTGTGGAGAGCATGTGTCAGCTTCCTGTCATAACGTCCCGTAGCTTCAAAGATAATGTTCAAGCTGGGCATGTCAGGTAATGCAGAAAGCCAGGCGGAAATCGCTTCACTGGTATTTTCTATCTGTAAATGCTTTGAAGTGCTCTCCTCAAAAATATCCAGATAGGCTTTAGAGATATCGATACCAATATAGAATGGGTGTAAGGTCATGGAGCCTGTCCCTGTGCTACGTGGTCCGCAAAAGCGGCCACCATCAACTGTTCAGGTTTGGTAATACATGCGAGGCGGGGTCTGGCCGCGTCACGATCTAAAGCCGTGCTGGGCTCTGATCTGGGACCCAACGACCTCCGCCTCGCTACCATTCAAGCACAAAACAAACACACAGGGA
>NZ_LMCE01000068.1:0-622 GCF_001623285.1 Pseudovibrio sp. Ad26 | reverse complement strand
GTCTTAACTTATTTGTTTGGCGTCCAAGTTCCAGCACCACATGGTGGTTTTTTAGTGTTACCTGTAGTGACGGGAAAAATCCAATGGGTTACAGCGATTCTTATTGGTTCGATCGTTGGTGGAGTGATACTAGGTTTGATCCAAAAGAAAAGAGTAACTGATGAAGACAAGAAGATGGATAATAAAGCAGAAAATCGTACAGTTATCGAAGAAGGAAGAGCAGGAGGCTTATCATGACAATCATTCATGAAGAGAACATTTTTTTTACAACAGCCATTAGATAGTCAAGAAGAAGCATTTAAGTTTTTAGCAAAGCAAACAATCTGTTTAGGAATCGCTCATGACGAAAAAGAAGTATATCAAAAACTGCTAGAAAGAGAAAAAGAAGGTACTACAGGAATAATGTCAGGTTTTGCTATCCCTCATGCGAAGTCTCAAACAATCAACGAACCTAGTATGATTATCGTCACACTGAACAAAGGAATTGAATGGAACAGTTTAGATAGACAGTCAGTTGATTTTATTTTTGCGTTATTTATTCCAGATTCAGAAGCAGGAACGACTCATTTGAAATTATTGTCTCTCGTTGCACGATCATTGATGCGAAAAGAGGTTACAGAAC
>NZ_LMCE01000067.1:0-1212 GCF_001623285.1 Pseudovibrio sp. Ad26 | reverse complement strand
AATGAAGAGTGGTTCAGTGAAAAAATTTTAGCAGAATTCGACACAAAAGAAGATGGGTCAGCAATTATTAATGGGCACACGCCAGTAAAAGTAAAAAAAGGGGAGTCACCGATCAAAGCAAATGGAAAAGTATTTGTCATTGACGGAGGTTTATCCAAAGCTTATCAAAAAACGACAGGAATTGCCGGTTATTCACTATTATGCAATTCTTATGGTTTCCAAATCGTGACACATTATCCGTTTTTGCCTATTGAACAACAATTTGCAAAAAAATCCGACCAAACAAATGTGAAAAAAGTAATCGAACAGCAGCTACCACGCAAACTCAATCGTGATACAACAAAAGGAATGGAACTGCAACAGCAGATTACCCAGATCAAAAGGCTGTTGGACTATCGAAAGGACGATTGAGAAGAATTCCAGTGAACATTGTTCCATAGACTGGAGACTGAGACAAAAGTCGTGTTGCAGTCTCTTTTTCCGGATAAACGGTGTTCTCCTGCCAACTCCTCGGTCACAAGTCACAATATTCAACAAACATGAGAAGCTGTTTTTTGAAATTGCTCCTTGTGACTCAGAGTTAAACGGCAGGCTCACAACCTCTTCCTTAAACGGTGTTCAAAAGCTTGCATCTACGGCACTAAGCCCAATCAGATGAAAAATATGGAGTGCTATTTTTATCTGATTGTTTTTACTGCTTGATGCAGAGCAGCTTTTTCACAACCTCTCCACTAAACGGTGTTCTCCTGCCAACTCCTCGGTCACAAGTCACAATATTCAACAAACATGAGAAGCTGTTTTTTGAAATTGTTCCTTGTGACTCGGAGCTAAACGGCAGGCTCACAACCTCTTGGTAAAAGGTGTTCAATCAGCTGACCCTCGGTATTAGCTCAAAAAACGGCAAAATATGAGGAACTATTTTTCCGTTTGTTTCTCTAATACTCAGGTCAAAACGCTGATTTCACAACCTCTTTGTTCATCAAAAGATAATATTGTCTTCTAACAAGTCCATATTCAAAATAACGATATGATGGTCTTTAACGGTGATAATACCATCTTTTTTCAGTTGTTTTAAAATTCTGTTTACACTGCTAGCAGTTGAGATGCCACAAAATTTGGCGATTTCTTCATTCGTGATCGAAAAATCGATCAGCATCCCTTCTTCTGTCCGCACACCGAATAAATCATATAATTCGTAAAGTTGCGTACAAA
>NZ_LMCE01000066.1:0-531 GCF_001623285.1 Pseudovibrio sp. Ad26 | reverse complement strand
GGTATGCATAAATTACATTTGTCAGAACGTCCGACTTTGATTCCTGAACAGCAAGCTGCGGCGGCTGTTGGTCAAGCCGAACTGATGAATATCTATAATCAAAGATTCAGTGTATATAATCAACAGACGGCACAGATCCTCGTGACAAGAGACGTGGTAGATTATCCTGAAAGTCGTAAAAATGTGAGGAATACATTGGAACAGCTTTTGATTATGGACACGATCCCTATCGTGAACGAAAACGATACTGTAGCAGTGGATGAATTAGATCATCTGACAAAATTTGGCGATAATGATCAGCTGTCAGCCATCATGGCAAAACTTGTCGCGGCAGACCTTTTGATCGTCCTTTCTGATATCGACGGGTTTTATTCAGATAATCCGACTACAAATCCCGAGGCTCAGATGTATCGCTATATCGATAAAATCGATGAAAAGATTCTGGCACAAGCAGGTGGTGCTGGTAGCACATTTGGAACAGGCGGTATGCAGAGTAAATTAAAAGCCGCTTCTAGGATATTTGAAGCAAAC
>NZ_LMCE01000065.1:0-19757 GCF_001623285.1 Pseudovibrio sp. Ad26 | reverse complement strand
GAGTAGGGCGCCGCCGGGCATGAATAAAGCACACCGACTAAATCTTCAAAATGAACAGAACAACATATTACCGCGGGGTGGAGCAGCCCGGTAGCTCGTCAGGCTCATAACCTGAAGGTCGTAGGTTCAAATCCTACCCCCGCAACCAAAATATCCCAATCATACTGGTATGATAGCAAAAGCCCTGAGCCAACCGCTCAGGGCTTTTTGCGTTCGCGTCAACACCACGTCAACATTTGATCTAGTCTTGAGACGCCAGATGCAAAGAGATGGCTGGCAAATGACGTCAGGTTCTCCTAAGGCTTAGGGCAAGAGAGATATTCTAAGTTGGTTGTGAAATTCATAGATTGCAATCTACGGACTGGCGCTAAATTGAACGGTCGGTGGTGAGAGTGGCTGAAAAGCTAGGTGCTTGTCTGTGTGCTGACGCGCTCCACATTGTGATCGGGCCGGTCCTTCGCTGCAGGTGCGAAGGATGGAGCGTCTAAACAGTTATTGCGCTTGCGACAAGGTATTTCTAGCTAATCAGATAAATCTATCGAGAGTTGAGTGTTCCCGCATAGCATCAGTCTTTGTCACGTGTTTTGTTTGGAAAAAAGCGGCTCTGAGAACTAAATGCTCTAATTAGTTAGCTTCCGGTATTTACTCGGCGTGTGTGGGGTGTTGATAGTGGCCACAATTGTTGCCTCCTAATCATTCTGGAAACTCTTCGTGTCTCATCAAACCAATAACCTAGCTGCCTTCATCTGGTCTCTTGCTGATTTGCTGCGTGGAGATTTTAAGCAAAGCCAGTATGGCCGTGTTATCCTGCCGTTTACGCTGCTGCGCCGCCTTGAATGCGTGTTGGAAGGCAGTAAGGATGCGGTGATAGCACAGGCTGACAAGCTCAAGTCGATGAACTTGCCAGAAGAGGCGCAGGAGAAGCTGTTACTGCGGGCTGCTGGGTTGTCGTTCTACAACACCTCCAGAATGGATATGTCCAAGCTTGGCGAAACAGGCATCAAGGATAATCTGGAGAGCTACATTCAGGGCTTCTCCAAGGATGCCCGCGAGATCTTTGAGCACTTCAAATTTGCCGAGTTTATCGCTCAACTAGCAGAGGCCAACCTGCTCTACAAAGTGGTGCAGCGCGTTCGTGAGGCAGATCTCAGCCCTGCGAAGATTTCCAACCATGAAATGGGGCTGGTGTTTGAGGAACTGATCCGGCGCTTTGCGGAAGGTTCCAACGAGACGGCTGGTGAGCACTTCACCCCGCGTGATATCGTTCGCCTCACCACATCATTGGTGTTTATGGAGGATGATGACGCGCTTACGAAGCCTGGTATTATCCGCACTATTTATGATCCCACCGCAGGCACTGGCGGGTTTTTGTCTTCTGGTATGGAGTATGTACACGAGCTGAACCCGCAAGCGGTTATGCGCGGTTTTGGGCAGGAGCTGAACCCGGAGAGTTATGCCATTTGTAAGGCGGATATGCTGATCAAGGGGCAGGAAGTTGACAATATCAAGCTTGGCAACACGCTCAGCCAGGACCAGCTCTACGCCGACAAGTTTGATTATATGCTCTCCAACCCGCCATTTGGGGTGGACTGGAAAAAGATTGAAGGCACCATCAAGGACGAGCACACCCTGAAAGGCCATGATGGACGCTTCGGCCCCGGCCTGCCGCGTGTGTCAGATGGGTCGCTGCTGTTCCTCATGCACCTCATTTCCAAGCTACGGGACACGCATGAAGGCGGTGGGCGTATCGGCATCATCCTCAATGGGTCTCCGCTGTTTACGGGTGGCGCTGGCTCTGGTGAGAGTGAAATCCGCCGTTACATCTTAGAGGCTGACCTGCTGGAAGCCATCATCGCGCTGCCAACGGATATGTTCTACAATACCGGCATTGCCACTTATGTGTGGGTGCTCAGCAATAAAAAGAGCGCTGAGCGTAAAGGACAGATACAGCTCATCAACGGGGCGAACCTATATTCCAAGATGCGCAAATCTCTTGGCTCCAAGCGCAACCAGATGAGCGACGATGACATCCGCACCATCACCCGTTGTTTCGGGGCGTTTGAGGTGGTGGACGCACGAGAGCTGGATAAGGCAGAAGAACCTGCCAGCACACGTGGACGCAAGTCTGCAAATGGCAAGAAGGCTGAAATCAAAACCTTTGCCTCCAAAATCTTCAAGTCACATGAGTTTGGTTATCGCCGCCTGACCATTGAACGCCCCTTGCGTGAGAGCTTCCAGTTTTCTGATGAGCGATTGGAGACCCTACGCTTTGCTCCAAAACCACTGGGTGCTGTGATGCAGTGGATCTTTGAGACTTATGGGGGAAACTGGACAGACGCACCGGACTGCCCACGCTATGGCGATCTGGCGGAGCATGAAACAGAAATCCGTGCCCACATCAAAGCCAGCTTTGCAGAGCTGAAGGAAAAGCACATCAAGGACGTGCTGAAGCGGGAGATGTGGACAGACCAGAAGGCCATCCTGCTCAGCGCCAAAGCCCTGCAAGCGGTGATTGGCACCGACCAGCACAACGATATGAACACCTTTGACGACACGCTAAAGGCTGCGCTCAAGCAAAGCGGTGTTAAGCTGGAAACAGCCGCCAAAAAGCAAATCACAACCGCTGTAAGCTGGAAGAACCCTGAGGCTGCGCCGGTTATCAAAAAGGTCCACAAGGCTACCACGCCGAACCCAACCTACGGTCTGTTTGAGAGAGATGGGCAGAGCGTGGAGTACAAACCAGATGGCGACCTGCGCGATAATGAAAACGTGCCGCTGGACCCGGCCCGCTCTGTGAACGAGGCAAACGAGGATTACTTTGCCCGAGAGGTAAAGCCTCATGTGCCAGAGGCGTGGATTGATGCGGGCAAGAAAGACGAGCGTGATGGTGAGGTCGGCATTGTCGGTTATGAAATCCCCTTCAACCGGCATTTTTATGTGTACCAGCCACCACGGGCACTGGAAGAGATCGACGCTGAACTGGACGCGGTAAGCGCGGAAATTATGCAGCTGCTTCAGGAGGTCCACTCCTGATGGCTGGCACGTATAAAGCATACCCGGAATACAAAGAGAGCGGCGTTGAATGGCTTGGGGAAATTCCGAGTGGGTGGGTAGTCCTCAACAGCAGACGCATGTTTGGCCAACGAAAAGAACGAGCACGTAAAGAGGATAAGCAACTTACAGCTTCTCAGAAGTACGGAGTGATCTTCCAGAAGGAATTTATGGAGCGAGAGGGACAACGTGTTGTTCAAGTGCTCACTGGTTCAGAAATATTGAAGCATGTCGAACCTGATGACTTCGTTATCAGCATGCGCAGTTTTCAGGGAGGCCTTGAATGGTGCAAGTACGCAGGCAGCGTGAGCTCTGCTTATGTAGGACTAATACCGATTAAACACGTTGCGCCTGAGTTTTTCTCTTACTTATTTAAGAGCAAGCCGTATATCCAAGCACTTCAAAGTACTTCTAACCTTGTAAGAGACGGACAGGCCTTACGATTTGACAACTTCTCACTCATCGCACTTCCAGTACTCTCCCTCCCAGAACAACAACAGATCGCCAGGTTTCTCGATCATGAAACCGCGAAGATTGATCGGTTGATTGAGAGGCAGGAGCGGTTGATTGGGTTGCTGGAAGAAAAGCGGCAAGCGGTGATCTCTCATGCTGTCACCAAAGGCCTGAACCCAGACGCCCCCTTGCGCCCCTCCGGAATCGACTGGCTCGGCGATATGCCGGAGCATTGGGATGTGAGTAAATTCTCATATGCCAAAACTGTTTTAACTGATTACACTGCGAACGGATCTTTTGCTGACCTCAAAAAGAATGTCACATACTTGGACGAGCCGAGTTACGCCCGACTGATAAGATTAACAGATCTCCGAAAAGGTCTAAAAAATGATAACGGCGTTTGGATTGATAAAGCCTCTTACACATATTTGAAGAAATCATCTCTACTGGGGGGGGAATTCTTGCTTGCGAATGTAGGGGCATATGCTGGCCTTTTTTATGAGATGCCAGAGAATGCAGGTCATGCCTCACTCGCACCAAATATGTTTATGGCAAAATTTGACGAAGCAATGCTTCATAGGAAATTCATTGCATACGTCAGTCAAGGAACCGCAGTGAACTCTCAACTAGTTTTAGCTGCTACAGCTTCCTCAGCACAGCCAAAGCTAAATAAAGAAGACTTTAAATCTGTTTTATTTGCCTATCCATGCAAGTTGGAGCAAAAGGAGATAGTAAATTTCCTGGATAACACACTCAAAACACACGACCTCTTAATCACAAAAGCCCAATCCGCCATAGATCTCCTCAAAGAACGTCGCACGGCGCTTATCTCCGCTGCAGTAACGGGCAAGATTGATGTGCGGGACTGGGAGCCACCAAAAGACAGCTTTCAACCTCCTGAAGAATCTGCAAGTTTGACGCGAGTATCTGCGTAGAGCACAAATACTCGTGTATTGGGGGAGATAAGAGCGCATGACCACCAAGGGCCGATCACTGGAGCTGTTTTTTGTCGATGGTCGCCCCGACGGCCTTCTGGTGGCAGAGCTGTTCAACTGGACAGGCCACGTACTCCTCGTCCCCCGCACCCAGATCAAGCAGGCACTGGAACGCACCGAGGCCAGTTACACCGGCATTTACATTCTGCTGGGTGAACAGGACGGCGAGCCCACCGCCTATATTGGCGAGACGGAGGATATTGGCCAACGCATCCGCACCCACGATTCCAAAAAAGACTGGTGGACGAAGGCGGTGTTTGTCACCACAGCTGACAACAAACTCAACAAAGCCCACGTCCGGTTTTTAGAAGCGCGCAGCTATGAACGTGCCGCCTCGGTTGGCCGGGTGATCCTTGATAATGCCCAGATTCCACAAAAACCGCAGGTCAGCGAGGCTACCATCGCCAATATGGAAGGTTTTTTGGAAAACCTTTACATGATCCTTCCCGCCCTCGGCATTGATTTATTTGTCGAAAGTAAACGCAGCAGCGCAGCAGCAGAGATGCTGCGAGAAGCCGAAGGGAAGCAACTGCCCCTCTCTAGTTTTGCCAGTTTAAATGAGCCTGCCGTTCGTTTCATTCTTGAAGCAAAAAAACGCGGAGTGAGCGCAACGGCTCGTTTAGAAAATGGCGAGTTTATTGTCGAAGCCGGCTCCAAGGTTGTTCCGCGTTGGTTGTCGGAACCACACAATTATCAAAAACAGCTTGAGAAATTGCAAGAGCACGGCGTTGTTTCTGTTCAAGGCGATAGTGCTGAGTTCATGATAGATTATAAGTTTTCAAGCACCAGCGCAGCGGCTGCAATCGCGTTGGGTCGTGCTGCAAATGGCACAACAGAGTGGAAGCTATTAGGGACTAACAAGACTTACAAGCAATGGGAAGCCGAGCAATTGGCTGAGGTTTCTGCCTCGCTGGAAGACGCCTGAGACAATGGCGGGTTTACGCCGAGATGAATTGATATTTAAGGAATTTTAGGAATGAGCGACAAGGCTGCTGAAGAGTATTTCCAGCGCGATATTATCAACCAGTTGTGCGCTAATGGCTGGTTGCTTGGTTCGCCCGCTGGCTACAATCGCGCCCTTGCCCTTTATGAAGAAGACCTGCTCGGCTTTGTTAAAGAAACGCAGGATGGGGAATGGCAGAAGTTTGCCAGGAACCACCCCGGTAACAGCGAGCAGAAATTCCTTGAATGCGTTGCAATGCAGCTTGGCAAAGCTGACCCAAGAGCCGCCGACAAGCAAATGCGCCTTTACGGGACGCTTGGTGTGTTGCGCCATGGCCTGAAAGACCGCAACGCCCGGTTTAGCCTGTGCCAGTTTAAGCCAGAGCACGACCTCAACCCCGACACACTGGCGCGTTACGAGCAAAACCGTTTGCGTGTGGTGCCTGAGCTGGTCTACAGCCCCTGGGCTACAGCAGAGCATCTGGCCGTAACCGGAAAGAAGGCAAAGAACTGGCGCATCGATCTGGTGTTGTTCGTCAACGGCTTGCCAATTGCCACGCTAGAGCTGAAGTCCGAGTTCAAGCAGGCGGTAGACAGCGCCAAGCGACAGTATAAAACCACTCGCCTGCCTGTTGACCCTGAAACGCGCAAGCCAGAGCCGTTGCTCACGTTCAAACGCGGTGCGCTCGTGCATTTTGCTGTGAGCCAGTATGAGGTCTATATGACCACCAAACTGGCAGGCAAAGACACATATTTCCTCCCCTTCAACAAAGGGGCGAAGGACGGCGCGGCTGGCAATGATGTTCCAGAAGACAAAAATGAATATGCCACAGCCTATTTGTGGCAAGAGGTGCTGCAACCTGACAACCTTTTAAACATCCTCGCTCGTTTTATCCATCTGCAGATTGAGGAAAAAGAAGACTGGCAGGGCAGGAAGATCAAAAAAGAGACCATGATCTTCCCGCGCTATCATCAGTGGGATGTGGTCACCAAACTTGTTGGCGCGGCAAAAAGCGAAGGGTCCGGCCAAAAATACCTCATCCAGCATAGTGCTGGGTCAGGTAAATCCAATTCTATTGCATGGACCGCGCATCAACTCTCTTCGCTCTATGGTGACAACGGCGAAAAGGTATTCAACTCCGTCATCATCGTGACTGACCGCACAGTGCTTGATGACCAGCTGCAAGACACAATCTATCAGTTTGAGCATGTGGACGGTGTTGTTGGCCGCATCAACAACAAGGAAGGCGATGGCTCTAAGTCTGAAAAGCTGGCTAAAGCGCTGGAGGTTTCTCAGCCTATCATCATCGTCACCATCCAGACCTTCCCCTATGTGCTCAAAGCGATTGAGAACAGCACAAGCTTGAAGGCGCGCAGCTATGCCATTATTGCCGATGAAGCGCATTCTTCACAGACAGGCTCTACCGCACGTCAGCTCAAAGAAGTGCTGATGAAAGAAGAAAGCTCTGGTGAAGAAGAGCTGAGCAGCGAAGATATTCTTGATGCTGCTGTAGCCTCACGCCGCGCCTCGCAAAACCTCAGTTATTTTGCCTTTACCGCAACGCCAAAAGCTAAAACGCTGGAGCTGTTTGGCCGTCTGCCAAAGCCTGATGAGGTGCCATCTCGCACCAATATCCCAGTGGCTTACCACGTGTATTCCATGCGTCAGGCGATCGAGGAAGGCTTCATTCTCGATGTGCTGAAAAACTACACCAACTACAAAGTCGCCTATAATCTCGCTCTTAAGATACAGGAAAAAGACGACGAGGTTGAAAGCAAAAAAGCCAAGGTCAAGCTGAACCAGTGGGTACGGCTGCATGACTACAATATTGCTCAAAAAGTGCAGATCATTGTTGAGCACTTCAAAGATAATGTGATGGGTTTACTGGGCGGACAAGCCAAGGCGATGGTCGTTACCAGCTCACGCAAAGAGGCTGTTCGTTTTAAGCTGGCTTTTGATAAATACACAAAAGCCAAAGGCTACGATAAAATCCACTCAATGGCTGCTTTTTCCGGAGAGGTAGAGTTCACCGATAAAGACCCGAACTCAGCAGGATTGGTTGGCGAGAAGTTCACTGAAACCAGCATGAACCCAGGCCTGAAAGGCCGCGACATGCGCAAAGCTTTTGATGGTGACGAGTATCAGGTGATGATCGTTGCGAATAAGTTCCAGACTGGGTTTGATCAGCCCAAGCTTTGCGCCATGTACGTGGATAAGAAACTGGCCGGAGTGGAATGCGTTCAAACTCTTTCCCGCCTCAACCGCACCTATCAGGGTAAAGCAGAATCCGGCACGTTTGTTCTGGACTTCTTCAATGAGCCAGAAGACGTTTTGGCCCCGTTCCAGAAGTATTATCAGACCGCTGAACTTATAGATGTGTCTAATCCTAATCTCGTCTTCGAACTCTCAGAAAAACTCAGAAGCTCTGGAATTTTCCTATGGAGCGAGGTGGAGCAGTACTGCATTGCCTTCTTGCAAAAGAACAAGAGCAGTGCGGCCATCTCAAATATCTGTAAGCCTGCGGTGGAACGTTGGACCAGCCGCTACAAGTCAGCCGTTGAAGCCTATAAGCGTTCAAAGGATATGTTCGAGCGCGCCAAAAAGGCTGGCGATCCTGTCCTGATTGCCAACACGGATACAACGTTCAAAGACTGCAAGAAAGAAAAAGACGGGCTGGAAATCTTCAAGAAGGATTTGGGCACGTATGTGCGGTTTTATGAGTTCATCTCACAAATCGTGGACTATGATGATAAGGAACTGGAAAAGCTTAGCTTGTTTGCACGTAGCCTGCGTCCTTTGCTGCGCGAAGCTGCAATCGAGGATGATGTAATCGATCTGGACAATGTCGAACTGAGCCACTACCGACTGTCGAAGCTTAAGCAGCAGGATTTGCAGTTGGTAAGCGGTGAAGGCGAGGGATTGGAGCCAGCTGACGAGCTTGGCAGTGGCAAATCCAAAGACCGGAAAGAAGAGTTTCTCTCTCAGATTATTGAGCGTGTGAATGACATGTTTGCTGAAGATGGGCTCACAGAAAAAGATAAGGTCAATTACCTGTACGTACTCAGAGACAAAATCTCCGAAAATCCGCTTGTTATGACTCAGATTGAAAACAACACCAAAGATCAGGCAAAGCTAGGCGGCTTCCAAAATGCAGTAGACGATGCCATTATTACGAGTGGTGAGGCGCACCAGAAAATGATGATGCATCTTCTATCAAACCCAGAAAAAGCCGCTGAGATCTCCAACTTGTTACTTGATCTGATGTATGCAGAGAAGAAGCAAACTCAGTTCGATCAATCAGACGTTGAGTAAATCACTCTACGAAAAGTCTTTGTTAAATCGTGTTGATGGCTGTTTTAGCCTGCCACTAATATGCTGCGCCTGCGAAACAACCCAGCATTCAATGCCTTGTCGAATGTCAGCACATGGCCCTCAGTGATCTGTTTGCACTCTCAACGAGAGACTGTTTCCTGTCAGTTGTCACAGCATTAACTTGAAAGCTCAGAGCCCTGCAGTTGCAATGAGGGATCGCAGCTTGTCACCCACATCGACCGGTTCCCCCGGTGCTGTCATATCTGGCAGCCAGACGATATCCCATTTGCTGCGTTGTTTGACGCCCAGCGTCGGCTGAACTTCTGCATGGGTAAGAACGGAGTATGGGCTCACCGGGATCTGGTAGGTTTCACAGAGATCAGCAACAGTCTCCGCTAGTGCCTGAACTTGAACTTGCGTGATTGGATACTTGCCGGGATCAAAAGGTGACTCTATTGAGCCCGCCATGGCATCAAGGGCAACGCCGATGGACCCGGTATTGAGCGCTCGGGTATGAGCGGCATAGCGGCCACCGCGGCAATTGGCATTGGCCTCTGGTTTTAGAGCACCTGCATGTGTTCGGCCTGAGCGATCGATGATGATGTGGTAGTGCTGCCGCTCCAGCTCAATGAGCCCGTCCGCGCCTGCTGTCCAGTGCAGGATGATCCGATGAAGCCCCGAGGGATGAAACAACTCCTCGACGCGCTTCACGTTCCGCACTTTCAACGCCTCAGCTATCGCCGCTCTTGTCTTTGGTCCATCAAGACTATCGATGGGACCGGGATCATAGCTCAGAGCAGCAAGTCGGGCTTGGATGTCTCGTGTGGTGTACGTCATGGTTAGTCCTCCAGACATAAAAAAGCCGCCCGAAGGCAGCTTGAAGGGGTGAGTTCTTTGGGAGGGGCGGCGTTAGGTTCGGTCTTTGGCTTTTCTCGCTTGTGCCAGCTCCTTAAGCGCATGGCTAAGCTCTAGGCGCTTTTCACGCACAGCATGTATAGCTTGCTGGCTACAAGTCTTGCATGTCCGCTTGCGGGACTGCGGAACGACTTTCAGGAGGCGTTTAATCACGGCGCTTGATCTCCTCGGTTAGGGCGCGAATGGCCTCAGTGCTGGCTTGCAGGCCTTCGATGGCGTCCTTCTGGATCTCGCGAAGGGCAGCGTTGTATTCCTTGGTGTCTTGTCGCCACCAATTGAGCACTCTCCAGGCAAAGAAGCCCAGACCGACAATAGCAACGGCTGCGGGTCCGCCGCCCAGCGCATTGATGATCTCGCCAAGGTTTGTCATTGTGCGTCCGGTACGCCAACGCTGAGATAATGGATCGCCACGCTGACGGTGCCCCCAGTGAAGTCACCGCCCTTGGCGGTCAGGCGAATGGGCGTATCAGCGTAAAAGCCTTGCGGGCCGATGATGCCCTTGTTGGTGCTGCCAGCGGTAATGCCGAGGGAACCGCCGAACTTGGAGAGCTCGCCGTCAATGCCACAATCGTAAGAAGTGGCACCTGTGATTGCTGAGACTGTTCGGGTGGAAACACCAAGGCAGATGGAGCGATCTGGAATGGTGATGGTGGTCTCGACAATAGAGCCTGACAGACCTGAGAGCGTTTCTTCCAGAACACCCAGGCCTGTGGTGCCTCCAAGTGGTCCTTTGGCGACATGAACCAGCGTCGCTGATCTCAAAAGGTTCAAGGCATCGGAGAGAACTTTCCAACTCCCAGCGGTATAGATCAGCAATGTTTCAGCATCTGCGTCCCAGACGCGCATGCCATCAAGGGCGGGCAGCCGGAACCAGCTGCCATCGGCATAAAAGGCCACATCCTTCTCCCAGCCAGTCCATGCGTCTGTGGCGGGAAAACTCACGATGTAAGCATCGCCCTCACCGGGGGAGCTTGGCGGTGCTGCCGAAGTTGCATTGAGGACCCGCATCTGAATGAGGCCGTCGAGTAGGCGAAGGGCTTCGTTGTGGGTGATATGCTTTTGCGCCTGCGCGGCCATGATGTAGGGCAGGGCAAGCCGAGATGTTGTCTCTGACATGAAAGTGGCCTCAGAAGTGCAAAGTGGCGGTAAGCGGCGTGCCGCGGCCTAAGGTGTTTGAGAGTTGGTAGATGCGGATGGCGAGCATGTCTCCGGCTGAGAGCTCTGCGCCGAAGTCCTCTATCTGCTGCGTGCCGATATAAATCACGCTGGAGGTTTTTGAACTCAGCGTGCGGATTGCTGAGCCGTCTTTGAAGATCTCCACCTCATAGGCCTCGACCTCTTCGCCCAGTGGCACATCGCGTAACAGCCAGCTGTCTGCTTCGGGGAGACGGGACCGTCTGATCCATGAGAGAGTGAAGTCGCCGGGTAGCCGTCCTGTGCGATTGGGTTGGGCAACATGAACCGGAGAGAGCAGGCGCAAACCATTGGCTTCCGGTGTAAAGCCTAATTCCAACGTTGCTTGATCTGAAAGTTCCGCTCTGCCTGGTACAATGCGCCATTGGAACGGCAAGCCAATCTCGCTCAAAGAGATGGGAGCTGGAACCAAATTATCATCAAGCCGGATGATCCTTGCGCCTGCCGGGAGTGTATCGACGATAGAGCTCTCGGTGCCACGTTGACCGCGAAGCAGCCGTGAGAGCTTGTAGGTGGCCGGTGCTATCAATTCTGCTGTGCTGGCCTGAAGGATCTCCCAAGTGTTTGGAGCAGCCTCAATCGCAAAGGCATTGCCTCCTGCAAAGAGATCAAGGTCTGGAATGCTCTCGATGGTGCCTGAAGAAACGGAGACTACCATTTCATTGCCAAGATCAAACCTAGAGGTAGGATCTCGCTTAAGGGGCTCCAGTGTTAGCCCAAACTGGGCTGGTGTGGTGATCTGAGCAACCTGTTTGAAGCCTGCTTCTGCTTGGCTGCGGTAGACATTGAGAACACCCGGCCAGGGATCAGTGGAGGCTGCCATTAGAGGCTGATGAGCAGGGGTGCTGTCTGAGAGCTGCGGCAGATCGAGAAAGGCAAATAGCGGCTTGCCAAAGACAACCGCCTGAGAAAGCGCGCCATCTGTTCGCTTGCGTGACGGGCCGGGCGGCATGTCGTAGACCTGGCGGTCTTGTAAAACGCTTGTCACCTTGCGCTCCAGGCCATCATTCACGCTCAAGAGTTTCAGATCATAGTTTCGGCCATCATGGTCCAGTGAAACCACGTCTGTCGGATTAAGGGCAAGCTCTGACGGTGGCAGGACGAAGCTGGCACCGTCGCGTCCAACCCAGGCTTCTTGAAGGGCGCGGCGTACTCGGCGCTCTGCTTCTTCCGGGGCAACGGCAAGCGGGAAGTTCTCTGATGAGACCCGGCTTGCCTGCACTGTTACCCGCTGCGCTTCCACCTGGATGGCATCATAGTCTTCATCTGCTCGGGCAACAGACCATTTGAGCGCTTGAGGCAGTTCGGTTTCCTGTGCGCGTTCAAGCTCGATGGGCTCAGTGTCTTTTGGTGCTGCCACCAGATCATCAAGCTCAAGGCGTTTGGCGGCTCCGCGTCCTCGCATCTTAAAATGCAGGATGCCTTGGCTTTCGACCGCATCAAAGCCGAAGTGCCGTGCCAACACTGCAATGGAGGCACGCGGGCTTTGCAAGGCGGAAATCACATAGCCTTCCACGGCACCATAAAGATCAGAGGTGTCGATCAGATCTCCAGACAGCCCAGCGCGTTCGCATAGGTGCTTGACCAGTGCACCAAGCCCAACAGCCCCGAGCCGTCCTCCCAGCCAGTGCCCCAGTCGCCAGTTGTCACCATCTGACCAGACATTGATGAGCTCCGGGAAGAAAGGATAGGGGCGGGCATCCCATGTCCAGGCAGAGCAGTTGCTGAGATCAAGCATAGGACCGTCATAGGTGCTTGATGTGGGATTGTTGCCCGGCTCTTGCCAATAGCTCAGTGTGGCATTCAAGTAAGCCCGCTGAATGGCATCATCGCGCCAGGCACGAGAAAAGTAGGGCGCCTTGGATTCTGAGGACTTGGGATCAATAAACACGTTGGGCTGGTTGGTGGCGCGGTCTACAGCAGGACAGCCGAACTCGGTAAACCAGATGGGCTTGCTCTGTGGTATCCAGACCGTTAGCGTTGTTTCTCCCACACCGCCAGGACGATCATAATGCTGATTGCTCCACCAACTTTGCAGATCCTTATAGCGAAACACCCAGGGTTTGTTATGAGCGCCATCTGTGATTGGCGTGCGCACTTGGGCAATACGATCAGCATCACTTGCATAAAACCAGTCAAAACCTTCGCCGCCGGCAATGTTGCCCTTCAAATAACTCTGATCATAGATGTGCGGGTGGGCTTGTGCATCCAGATGGTCAAACCCATCGCGCCAATCGGAAAGCGGCATGTAATTGTCGATGCCGACAAAGTCGCAGGCATCAAGCGCCCAGAGCGGATCAAGATGGAAGAAGAGGTCTCCGCTGTCATCTGCCGGCCTGAAACCGAAATACTCGGACCAATCGGCAGCATAGGAAAGCTTGGTATTTGAACCCAAAATAGAGCGCACATCGCTCAAAAGGCTGCTCCATTGCTCAATAGCCGGGAAGCTGTTTGCTGGTCCTCGCACTTGATTAAGCGCGCGCATTTCTGAACCAATGAGAAATGCATCCACTCCGCCAGTAGCTTTGCACAGATGGGCATAGTGCAGGATCATGCGGCGCAAGCCCCAATCACCCGGTGGCCCAGTCCAGGAGACACTGGTTCCGCTTACACTGAAATCTCCAATAGAGGCTGAGCCAAACAGCGCAGACACCTGTCCAGCCGTTACTTCGCTTTTGTCCGGTGACCCTGCAAAGCCGGGAGCAGGGGAGCACGTTATCCTGCCACGCCAGGGATAAGCCGGCTGGCCAGCTTTACTGGCATCATCGCTATAAGGATCCGGCAGCGTGTTGTTTGGCGGGATATCCATCAGGATGAAGGGATAGAAGGTTACCCGCAGACCACGGGCTTTGATCTCCTTGATTGCCTCGACAATAGAGAAATCTGCAGGTGTACCGCCAAAGACCGGATCTCCCTTATCATCACGGCTGACCAGAAAAGCATCAGACCGACCGACACCATTGACGCTCCAGGACGTGCTGGCACTCTTGGTAGGTTGATCGACACCTGGGCGGATTTGGCAAGTTCCGCATCTGAGATCATCGCCGAACCAGGCAACCACAAGTGAGATACTTTGGATATTTGGGGCCGAGGCCTGCAAGCGATCCAGAGCACCGATGAGATCGGCTTGTGTTACCTCTGCATTTACGTTGATACCGGTTGTCTTGGCGCCGCCTTCGGTTTTGGTCACCTGCTGCGTGGCATAGACATATTCTCCGGATGCCGGGATTAGCGTGACGGACTGCAACCGGCCTTCCGGTGTGCCGTCCAACAGTGGGCGAAACACTTCCACCGTGATCTGCGGAATGCGGTTGCCGTAGTTTTCCAGCAGCAGCTCTTCAAAGACCAGATAGGCTGTGCCGCGATAGGCAGGGGCCTCGTTCATCTTGGCCTTGATGAGCGGATCAGGCTCTTGGTCCTCATCGCCTGCATACCAGCGCCAGGTGACGCCTTGCAGGTCCATGAGCTCACCATCTGCCCAGATGCGGCCAATGCCGGTGATGGTTCCCTCGCACAGCGCGATAGCGAACGAAGCGAAGTAGGCATAGGTGGTTGTTGTAACCTTCGGCCCGCCGCCTTTACCGCCACCTTGGGTTTGCTGGTTGATCTCCTCGCGAAAGTCAGTTGCCCAGATGATGTTGCCGCCGATCCTCATGCGGCCAAACACACGGGGGATAACAGCGCCTTCTGTTGAGGTGGTGACCTGCAGGCGGTCAAGCCGCTGGCCTTCAATAGTCTGGTCAGGAAGCGTTGTGCTGATCAGCCAGCTGTCAATATACGAGCCTGCTGCCGCGCCGATTGCGCCGCCAATCGTGGCAGCGGTCACGCCAAGAAACGAGCCGCCAATGGCTCCGCCCACGGCGGTGCCAACAGCGCCAAGGACAAGTGTAGCCATGGGGAACCTTAAGCTAGTTCAGACAGTTAGGGTGAGAGGAGCCAAACGATATCACTGAAAGTTAGTAAAATTGGAAGTCTAGCGCCCAATAATTGGGATTGGTTTTGCTTCTGGCAATGAAACCCGAGCCTGTGTCACCCCACATCCAGCCTGCTTTATCCTCACTGCCAATTTGCAAGGCGTATTCGAACTTCTGATCTTCTTCATCAAAGTACCACCAAGGCTCAGACTGAATGCAAGATGGCCAGCCACCTAATTTGGTTGCATCAAGAGTCCCAACGCCCGATTGCTCGTAGTAGTCTCCTAATCCGAGTTCATCGAAATCTATCGGTAAGGTGTCATGGGTTGGATAGTCTTCGTAAACTCGGGAGTCCCAGCGCGCTTCGAAGGGTCTGAGGAGGCTTTTGTGCGTAGGAGGTGTTACCGGCACCAGATCGCCTGTTTCCTTGTAAGCTCTTAAAAACCAACCTGCATAAGGTGATACGTCAGTGCAGTCCACGACATTGCTAGCCATGTCCATATAGGACTCTGAGATGAAGACAGTGATCAGCGCAATATCTTCGAGGTTGGAAGGGCGGTATGGC
Organism: Pseudovibrio sp. Ad26; assembly: GCF_001623285.1. Lineage (NCBI taxonomy): Bacteria > Pseudomonadati > Pseudomonadota > Alphaproteobacteria > Hyphomicrobiales > Stappiaceae > Pseudovibrio > Pseudovibrio sp. Ad26. Next base: position 4,415 of record NZ_LMCE01000065.1, on the reverse strand, counting down.
GCCGCTGATAAGTTCAGTTGGCAAAGAGGCCATAGGGGCTTTTCACGATAAATGGGCCAGTCTTCATCGGGGTGCATGAGACGAACCTCGCCGAAACAGGAGGCGTCTAGCTCACCCAGTGGGCGGAAACCGCCCACTTCTAGTCTCGCCGCAGGTTTTATGACCTTTGAGCGCCAGTCAGAGTAATTGGTATTTAGAGTGTTCAACTTAGTAATCTTTCGTGAAATTCTAATTCTTTATGAATCTCAGTATGTTAGATAGCAGGCGGTTGTCAGGCACAACAATCCCAAGATAGCCAACTCTCTCTATTGCGTTTCCAAAGACAAATAATCGATACCGAGGATCGGCTGGCCCTCCATACGGAATAACATCTTCGTAAAAATAAATGTTCTTATCGGATAGTTGGGTCTTCAAGTTCTGAATTTTTCTGGTGCTCTTGGTAAAAGCTAAGCAATGGCTCCAGGCCCATACATCTTCCTTGAGTTGTTCGTAAGCATGCTGTGTTGCTTCTTCTTCTGTATTGAACCTGCTTATCTCTCTTTCCGTGCCTCGCTCGGTATAGAATAAGATGAACTGCTTGTTTTCTCTTCTAAGGATAAACCCTTCGAGGATTACCTCTCCATCAAGTGAGTAGCCATTAAAATTACAACAATTGGCTTCCATCCATGCTTTAAGATCGACGAGGTTTCTCGGGGGGCGATCAGGTTTGGGAGGAGTAAACTCAACTAAAGGCATGTTCTTGTTTCATGTTTCTAATGTTCATTACTGAGTGGGCTTGCGAAAATTTGCCTAACAATAATCGTATGGTCCGTGATAGTAAAACCCAAACGTTAGCCTCCGGCTCCACGCTGTTGTTAGCTGTTGTTCAATGACTCCCACCCGCTCGTAAGCATGGATGAAGTGCCTGGCATCACTCATGATCCCGCAATGCTTGGCGATTGCGGTATCCTTCATCCGAAACAGCAAAATGCAGCCGGGCTTGATGTCTTTGAGAGGCACCGATTGCAGCCATTTGCTTGCTCCTTCCGCTAATAACTCCACGTCTCCAACTTCCCCCCAATCCCGAGTGTAGGGCGGGATGTCAGTTGGCTCGCCGCCGATGACCTCGCGCCAGACACCGCGGATCAGGCCAAGGCAATCACAACCTACGCCGCGAACACTGGCCTGATCGTGATAAGGCGTGCCGATCCAGCGCCGCGCTGCTGAGATGATGCGCTCGGATTGATCCTCACTCACAACGGCTCGCCTTTAGGCCCACGACTAGTAGCGGCATAGCGGATCAGAGTGTCATTGCCGAGAATGTGCGGAAAGCCGCGGTAGTTGTTGCCGTTATTGAACTTCTCAAGACATGTCTGCCAGCGTTTGTCGCAGCCCGCTCGGATCAGAAAAGTATCTCCAATAGCGAGCCTACGCACCGGCGCTTCCAGCAATGTAATGATCGTGACGCCAGAGATGATCTCATGGCGGGAGACTTCAACCTGCCGATCTTGGTTCTCTCCGCTCTGCCAGGTAAGCAGGCCAAGGGCAAACCAGTTCGCTGCAAACGCATCCAGACCAGAGGCAGCAAAGCCACGATCGCCGATGAGGCTGGTGACGGTGCCCGTACCCTGAAACTGCGACGTTTCCAGATTAACCTTGCAGCGGCTATCGCCAAGAGCGGCATCACAGGCGTTCTGGAAGGTCCGGCCTACGCTTTGTTCCAGCACATGGGCCATGCTGCGCACCTCGGCAACAAAGGCGGTTTTGCCGCGCCGTATCTGGCCGATGGACCCACGACGCATCAGAACCCGTTCCTCTGCGTTTTGCCAGTTGACCCGCCAGACTTCCACACTGGCATTGTCCCAAAGCCCGGCAAAGATATCGGTTTCGGAGATATGGTCAGAGGACAGCACACCTTCGGCTTCCTGAGCATCGACGGCAAGATCAGAAGAGGCGCGTAGCTCTGATGGAATGAGCCCGGCCTCCGGTTCAAAGTTGGTGTCATCGAACTGCAGAGGCAAGTCATGATCGGTAAAGCCAAAGACCACACTGTCTTTGCGGATCAGCCGCCAGCACCAGCACAGGGTGGTGGTGCCACTGGCAAGATGAGCAGCCAGGCCTTCGACAAGCTTCTTCATGACTGTCAGGTGTCCCGAACTTCAATCAACGGAATGGAGGTGATGGACCCAAGGCGCTCCAGGTCTAGCGTGATGTCGATGCTGTCGGTGTCAAAGCGGCAGGGCACATCGAACTCAAAGCCGGCGGTGATAATAGTTCCTGAAGCTGGGGCGCTATTGAAGTTGATGAGCCCGGTGGCAAGGTCAGCTGTCCAGTTACTCGATTGCTCGATGTTGTTCACCGCAACCCGGATGCTGCCAGCCACCGGCTTCGTGATGGTGCGCCAGTACCCAAGCCCCTCTGTTCCGTAGAGCTTGCGCAGCTGGAATGCTTTCTGTGTCCCATCACCAACACCCAGCCGTTGGTCCAGTGGTGTAATGGCTTTGGAGGGCAGGGTGCTTTTATAGTCGGCCCAGTCCTTGAAGCGAAAGGCGTAAAGCCGGCCACTGCGGGCTTCAAAGAAGGCGATGACCTCTTGCAGCTGGTCATTGCTGCGAATGCCGAAGGCCACATCATATTCTCGTCTTGAGTTTGCCCAGGAGGCATTGCGTTCCTCGCGTCCGGAGTAGAGTTCCACCACTTGCGTGCGCCGGCGCGGTCCACCTCTGGCTCCGCGGCTGATCTTCTCCGGGAAGCGCACATCATGAAAGACCATCAAAGCCCTCGGCGCCCACGTGCAACTGCCCGCTGAATGTCAGCTGCCACTTGCGTTATGGACTGACGGAAAGAGTCTACATCGCGGGTTTCGATATTGACGATGACGGGCTGCATGGGCTGATGCTGCCTGCCACCTCTGTACTCATCAATGATCCGCTCCTGCGGATGCATCAGCGCAAGGAATCCACCACGGCCATCAAGCCCGCCGGAGCGCGGAGCTGTGCCAGTATGCCCACCACCGGCAAAGCTTGTTGTTGGCGTCAGAAGCGACTTGAAGAAGCCAGACAGTAAGGTCTGCAGGCCGCCTGATGGATTACTCAAACCGCTGGAAAGCCCCGAGGCAATGGGGCCAAAGATAAACCGCCGGGCTGCCAGCTTTGCCATATCGGCAATCAGCGACGTGATGAGGCTTTTAAACTCCAGCTTGCCGGTTTGAACGAAGTTCGCAACGGCCTGCTCACCATCTGAAAATACTTTGACAATGCGATCGCCAAAGGCGCTACCAATATCGCGGGCGCTGGCCACATAGGCCTCGATTGATGCAAGCGCTGCCTCCCATCCGACCTTAGCCTCTTCGGCTGCTTTTGTGACTGCCTTACCTGTCTCCTCTGCCGTCTCTGCGACACGGTTGAGGGCGTTCTGGACTGCACGGGTTTTAATGGCAGAAAACAGCTCGCCCATGGGATCCTGCTCTGAGATTTCCCGAACGCGCTCATCCAGCGCTCTGGAAGCTGCTACCACCTGATCTGCATAGGGATTGGCGATCTGCCCGATCTGAACGGTTGGTAGCTCACCAATGCGAAAACTCTCATCAAGGCCGGGAATATTAGAAAGCACCCGGTTAGCCGCTCGGCTTAGCGTGTTAAGGCCTTGGGTGGTTTTGCGGATCATCAGGTTGATGCCGCGGATCACCGCATTAGTGGCTCCGATCATAAGTGCTGCGAAAGCTGCCGGCAGCTGCTCCCAGATGGTGGTGATGATTTCATAGGTGATCTTCATCTCATTGATAATGAAGTTACCCGTTGCTTTGGTGGCAGCCACCACACGGGTCCAGGCCGCTTCAAACCATGGAGCAATCGCATTGATAAGGGGTGCAACAAGCGCATTAAACCCATCTCGGATGAGTTGCCACACGGCAAGCAGTGTATCGCCCATGGTGACTGAAGTCTCGGTGGTCTGATTGATCTCATAGGTCAGGCCAGCAAAGGCAGCTGTCACCACACCGACGGCAACAGCCACTGGCCAGAACCTGCGTGCCACACCGATAAGAAGGGACCTTAGGTCTTTGAAGGCGCCTGAGACGCCGCCATTACCAAAACCATAGATCTGGGCAATCTGCGTGCCTTGCTGGGCCAGCACCAGAAACGGGTTTTGCCCACCAGCCAGCGAGACACCAATATCATTCACCTGAAAGAACATCTGCTGCAGGCGCAAGGTTGCGCCTCGCGATGCGCGGGCCATACGGGTGATGGCTGTTGTGCGGTTTTTTAGGGCGGCGATGCTTTGCAAGGTCTCACGGCGCTCGCGAGAAATAGCAGCTGTCATCTCATTTGCAGAAAGCGCGCCTTCCAGATGGGCGGCTTTAATCTCTGAGATGGCTTGCCGGTATCTGCGGATCACACCAAAGACAGGATTATACCGGGCCCGCAGATCATCCAAGG
>NZ_LMCE01000064.1:0-40354 GCF_001623285.1 Pseudovibrio sp. Ad26 | reverse complement strand
AGGGAGAACTCTTCAAAATCGCCGCTTGCGTTACCACGCGCAAGCCGCTTAACATCAACATGCAAACCGGGCCAAACACGCCGCTATTCAGAAGCTAATTCTGTCTAACTTCATTCGACGACGGACAGAGGATGGAGCGATCAAAAAACGGTGTCCCCCTAATTTGGGAGCTGCGTACACGTAAGTTGTCTCGCGATTTTGGGCTTAGGCTAGATCTTCGAATGGCAGCTGAATGGGAAATCATTACCAATCGTGAACAGTTCCGTTTCTTCAATCATAACGAATTCATTAGCGAAAAGTATTACAGCTTCAATAACTTAAGTTGTTCATTGTCTTGGAACTGTGAAACTGCAATTATCTCGGCGTATCTTCGAACAATCGGTTACTGTATCTCGGTCGGTATTCTAGATAGCACTAGCATGATTGAATACATCACACCTGCTCTGCCTTTTGGTAAACCGCTGTCAGGTGTAAACCCTGGAAAGCGACCAGATTTCTGGCCTAGCTTTGAAGACATGCATTCATCAGAAGCAAAGCTGAATGGAGCTAGCTTGCAACACTTTTTAAACGGATGGTCCTGTTCGCATGAAGTACCTCTGTTTGCGAGTGGCCCTATTCTTACAGGCAAGCACGGTATTGAGGCGGATTTAGATTGCGTTGTAGTCGCGACGGAAAATGACCTTAATCAGCGAGAATTAGAGACACTCTTTGAGGATGCAAACAGAGGCAACGCGAGAGGCTTGGTCAAAAAAGCAATTCCTAAAGGGCTTGGGCGCTGGCAAGCCGAGCTGTACATGCGAGATCTTGCTGAACCCAACTTCAAGATTGAAGATAGAACGCACACTCTCGAGCCTATGGATAACAAAGTTTCATTCATCTTTGATCATGAGCCAGTTGCTCATTGGAAGTTCTGGTATGAAGAGTGGTTTCCAGCTCGGTTGAGAGAGTTTGGCCCGCACATTGGGGTTGCCACTTACTGCTCGACGGATGACCTTGAGAAAATCTCGGATACCGTGGGAAGCAATCTGTATCTGGCGGTAAAGCTTAAAGTATCACACCAAAAAATCACTTCTAGTGACGTGCAACCAAGCGAATACTATGCGTCAAAAAAGATCTATGGCGTTAAGGTGCAAGCATAAGTATCGACTATGGATTGGAAATGGCTTCTCGCTGGCGTCGTGCTAAAGCGTGACCTGCACACTTGGCAGGCTCATGGTCCTCGGAAGCTCCTTCAGCGGAGCTCCTTACCTTCTGGCCCGGTCATCCTTCGATAATTGAGGTCTACGTTCGTCAGGGCCAGAGCGCTGCGGCAAGGTGTAACCCCCTACCTATCATGACATTCCTGCATTGCGCCCCACCCGACACCTCTGCTTGGTTGCAACAAAATATTGAGCAACCTCGAACTCCCACCTCACACATTCTTATACAAGTTACTCCACCAACTCTGCCTCTTTCTGAGTTCGATTAACTTCAGCCGCCATCGGTTGTGTACCAAGAACAGTAACACGCTCACCAAATCTGGAGTAAGGATAATAGTCCCAGACTGCGCGGTGCTGCGTGCACCGATTATCCCAGAAAACCAATGTACCTGGCTCCCAACGGATGCGGCAGTTCAGGGCTTGCTCACGTTCAACAAATTGGAAGAGCATGTTCAAAATGGCCGTACTCTCGTCCTCAGAAAGATCAGGAATGTAAGTTGTGAAACCTGAGTTTACGAAAAGCATTGGTCTGCCGGTATCAGGATGTTTCACTACAATTGGATGTTCTGTTTTGGGAAGCCCTTCAGGCGGAGTGAAGCCTTTCCAGGGTACGGCGCCATCATGAATGGCTGTCAGGCCTAGCAGAAACTCCTTCATTGCAGGAGATAACATTTCATAGGCGAGATGCATGTTTGCAAAAAGTGTGTCTCCACCACACCCGATCTCAGGCGTTTCGTGCATATACAGCATTGAGCCGAGTGAAGGCGCCGGGTCAGCTGTGCCATCCGTATGCCAGACTTCTCCGGCCACAAAACGAGACTTTTCACTCGCACGGATTAAGACAATCTCCGGGTCATCACCATCAATATCGCTTAATGGGAGCGCCCGTAGTTTTCCAAACTTCCGGGCAAATTCTTTCTGCTGTTCCTTTGTCAGTGTCTGATTGCGAAATACCAGAACATGGTTTTCCAGAAACGCACGGTAGATCTCATCGTACTGTTCTTTGGAAGCTTCTTCGGAAAGATCTACACCACAAATTTCGGCTCCAATAACCGGCGTGAGGCGACCAACTTGTATATGGTGATAGGCCTCGCGAGGTTCTGATGCGATGCGTTCAATGGCTTTCAATGCGTTCGGATGCATGACGTTTCCTCCCCGGAAAACAAATAAAATCAGATTACTGGCGTAAGAGTGAGCTGCTGGAGACCCTCGCAGTACCGCACTTCCAACTCACCAAATGCATGAGCGGCGGCAAAAGCGTATGCGAAGGCTTTTAAAAGGCTGAGTAAAGCAACCTTGTCCAACCCCTGAGGACTTTCAAAGGCAAACAGTCGGGCGGCAATCTTTGAATGAACCTGCGCATTTGCACGTGCAAAGGCCCGTGTGTTGGCTTCGCTGTTCAAGGTCCCATAGTAATCAGCATATGCCTCCGAAGAGCCAAACTCTTTCTCAATCATGTCCTGATTGCCAGCCGCAAACTCAAGAGCACTCGCATGAGAAACGCGGTAGGTTTTCTCGGCAATGAACGCTAAGCGAAATAGAACGACAAAGGCGTTCTCTGCCGCGTTGAGCCAGTGCTCAAGGGATATGCTCTCCCCCACCGTAGCTTTGCCATGCATGTTCTGGAGGTTTTCTAACTCTTGTGAGTCTTCCCCTCGCATCTGAGCGGCTTCTAATCCCAGAGGCAAAGCAATCTCAGCCATATATTTATGAAGTCGTTGACCTGCCTCATCACGAGAAAGAGAGGTTATACATGCTGCCAAGGCAGACTCCAGCTGTGCTCGCTTCAAATCAGGCTGTGACATGATCTGTCGTCCTCTGGCTGGTGAATGCATCTAGCAGGACCTGACCAAATGCTACGTTCCCATGGATCGGGTCATTTTCCTGCGAATAGTCATCGAGTTGCAGGCCATTTTTGCCAACAGTGCCCTGGCGAACATCCAGAATCTTCAGGCCCATACAATTTGCTTCTACAATCAGCACCTCTTGTGCTGCGTAAAATACGTTGGGGTCTGCGGTTTCAGGTATTTTTTGAGGGGGAAGGACGGCAGTAATTTCAACACCTTTCTCAATAAGCGACCGATAAAAACCCAAGGCACCTTGTGCCATAACGCAGATAAGGTCGTGAAACAGCTGACTCTCAAGAAAGGATGGGGAAAGCGTGTGATCCGCTTCCCGGTATATCTCCCAGTTCTCAGAGGTCGCATAGAAGTGCGGCGCGAAGCCGAACGTGCAAAGAAGCGGCAGTTTCACTTCCAGCAAAGAGCTGGCATTCAACTCCTCCAGAAAGCTCTGGTACATTTCATCAGCGTAGCTGCTGCGAAATGTTAGCTTCTCAGCATCCCAGTCCACAAAAGGAGCAGTGAACTCCCGCCCTGCTCCCATTGGCCCGCCAACGAACTGAACACCAGTTTCTTTGGCAGCGCGTCCGATTGCACCGGCATGAGAATCTCCAAGCAGCAAGAACTGCGGATCATTTGTAGTAGTCGAGCAGTTCTTCTTCACAGATGATATCCTCAAACGGCAGTGATGATCGGGTACCTTCTTCAGCAGTTTTGTGTTGCGTCTGATCCCTGAGATAAATGCCGTTAAAGAAGTGGTTCATTACAAAGCGCACCCCAGTTGGCGTGATTGTGCGCTTGTTTGGATTGTAGAACACGCCATTCATGGGAGGAGATGCAACCAACTCATAAGATGGAAAGTACTCAACGTTTTCATTGCTTGCTTCCAACTGACCGGCGACAGCGCGCAGAACAGACTTGGTGTAAGTAGAGGCTGTCAGTACGTGGTGCTGTGTGAAGGTCGCAGTGACCGGAACAGGCGAAACTGTAAAAACCAAACGCAAACGCGGATTGTATCGCCCCAAGAGATCAATGCACTCCTGAAAGTCAGAGTGAATCTCGCCAAACGTAAAGTTATTTGCCTTATGCAAACGTTCATCGAACCGGCCTTGCACGGTTCCGGGACACATCGGATAAACTACATCCGTTACAGTGTTTAACCAAGCCTCAGTCAACCCCATGGTGAACACGAACACATCAGCGGAAGAAACGGCTTGGCGGATTGCTTCTAAGGTGACCTCACGCGATGCCCTCATTGCTTGCGGGCTATCGAAACCAACTGGCGTTATATTGGGCCGAAACGGATCAAAATAGCGCTCTCCGTCGTTCCAAACTTCTTTAGAGGGCGCGGTTTCCTCAAACGCCCACTTGAGCCATTGCAGCAGTAAACGAGCGGTGTAGATGTTCCCAGTCCGGAATGAGAAAACACCATAATTCAGCTCATGCGTTTCTTTTGCACTGAACTCGTCTGGTGCCGTTTCAGCATTTAGCCAGTTCATTCCTCTGCGCTGCAGCTCTTTGCCCATGTTCTGAGAAAAACAAGATCCAGCGGTAATGATCGCGGCATCTTTGGAGATCTGAAACTTTGGCTTCCAAACCTCTGAGATTGAAAAATAGTCTTTTTCAGCAACGGAGGGGCGCCAAAATTTATTGGGAGGTAAAGAACTGTATGGGTTCATTTCACACCTCTCCTCACATGATGCAAACTAGATATCATGCGACCTCCTCAGCAACTTTTTCTTTGACTTCGGTGGCACTTAATAACCTGAAGCTCACGTAAGCCACGGGTAGGCACAGCATCGCAGAGGCCAGGAACAATGGTCCGCCGCCGAAGCGTTCAATCACGAGTGCAGCAACAAAAGGAACGGCTGCGGCTCCCGCATTGGACAGCATGTAGAGCCCCATGTAACTGTTCCTCAGACGGACCGGCGCCATTCGGTCAACAACAGTCGCGAACAGAGGCATGGCGATAATTTCTGCGAGTGTCGCCAGTGCTATCGCGACAAGCCACAGCTCCATCATCTCCGCCCTGTTAAAGGCAACGACCAATAGTCCGAGCATCAGGAAGAAGAACGCAACCAAAACAGCTTTCTGCTCTTCAAGCGTGATAAGCCATTTCATCAAGAACAGGTGGACGATCAGAACAACGCTTGTGTTGGTCACGTTTATCGACGCAATGATCCCATTGATGTTTGCCGTCTCAAGGAACAATAGGAAAAACGTGAGAGGCTCATCCATTTGTGCATACAGGATGACGAGAAAGAAGTTGGAGACAAACAGTGTCATGAAAAGACGATCCGTTAAAGCTACCTTCAGCAATCTCGGAATCGGGACTTCCTCTTCTCTGTTTGTTTCAATGATAGTCCGCGTGACGCTGGCTAAAATACAGGCCGCTAAGATGGCATAAGTTATTGCGCCAGCAAGAAAAGCCAGGTTTGAGTTATTACTAGCAAACCACACTCCGCAGAGAGGCCCCAGCGCCCCTGCAATGTTGACCAGATAGTACCGCAAATGGAACAGTAACGGGCGGTCCTCTTCTTTTGCTGCACAGTCTCCCAAGGCAGAGCGCAAAAGCGGCTCCAAGGCTCCATTTGCAACAGACATCGCGATGATGACTGCAAAATACACCGGTTCACTGCTCCAGAGCCCGAGTAAGCAATAGAGCCCCATAATCACCAGCGTGCTTAGCAGCATGATTGCCTGGCGGTTCAGTTTGTCTGCAACAACTCCGCTTATTGGCGATGTTAAAATTGCTGCAAATGCCGAAATGGAAAAAATCACGCCGAGCTCAGCAATTGAAGTTCCAAATCGCCGTGCCATGAGCACTGCGAAGAAGGGCCAGATCATGAAAGAAGCAAAGCGCGCGCAAAAAGTACCGATCAGGATTGTTTTCGCAGACTTCGGAAGCATCCGGAATTGACGCAGAAACGTTTCCCGCCCACGAGTTTCAGACATGAACAAAACAACCTGATATTAAATTAAAACTTGACTTTGTGATATATTAGAAAGAATGATTGGGCAATTAAAAAATCAATACCCGAGGCTTTGGTGAATTATTTTCATGTTTACTTACCTTCACTCAATCCATACCAATTATGTACTGAGCTTTAACACTATTTACCCTCAGTAATGTAAAATTTTATTCAATTACTCAATCATTGGTAGTTGTTATATGGGTGAGTTTAATCTTTCCAACGTAGTTTCAATACGCGCAACGGAGCACGAAAATATCGTGACCCGAATAGAGCAAGTTGCAAGGATCCAGGCCAATAAAACGGCTTTGGTTGGACAAGCAGCAACGCTCAGCTATGGCGACATGGTCTCTTCTGCAAACCGACTTGCTGGCCTGTTGCAATCTAAAGGCATCGAGCCGGAAGTTGCTGTTGGAGTGTGTATCCCTCGCGGCCCCGACGCAATTATTGCCTTTCTCGCTATCCTTAAGGCGGGCGGTGTTTATGTCCCACTGGATAGCAAACACCCTCACAAACGCCTTGAGTTTATGATTCAGGACAGTGAAGCCACCGTTTTGATTTGCACCGACGAGACAGAAGCTTTCGTTGAGGGACTCGTTGCTAATGTTTCGCGCTCAACCAAGATCGTAAACTACTCCAGATTAAATCCATCAGGATCCGACACCTTTGAAGATCAGGTGATCAGCCAAGATCAGCTCGCTTACATCATCTACACGTCAGGCTCTACTGGCCAACCTAAAGGTGTGATGGTCGAGCATCGCGGATTGATAAATCTTGCTGAAGAACAATTACGCCTTTTTGACTTAGACTGGAATGCGCACGTTCTTCAGTTCGCATCCCTAGGCTTCGACGCATCCATATTTGAAATTCTGATGGCCTTGTGCAGCGGTGCAGAGTTACATTTCACTCCCAATGAAACATTGCTTGCTGGAGATGCGCTGAGGGAAATTGTTCGAGAAAGAGCTATTTCTCATCTGACGCTGCCACCATCTCTTGTCAGTCGAATGGATCCATCGGACTACCCAAGTTTAGAGACATTAGTGGTTGCTGGCGAAGCAATGCCATGGACGATCATGGAGCAATGGTCTGATCATGTTAATCTTATAAATGCTTACGGACCAACCGAAAACACAGTTTGGGCGACCCTACACAAATGCAGCAGTAAGAACATGTCAGCCAGTACGGTTCCAATTGGCAGGCCAATTGCCAATGTGGACGTCTACATTCTGGATACAGACCTAAAACAAGTTCGAGATGGTGAAGACGGAACTCTCTGGCTAGGAGGGCGCGCACTGGCGCGTGGATATAAAAACCGTCGTGATCTCACCAATGAAATGTTTCGACCAGTTCCTGGGGTTACGACTGAAAGACTTTACAACACTGGCGACCGAGTACGACGTCTTGCAGATGGAACACTGGAGTTTCTAGGCCGTCTGGATGCCCAAGTCAAAGTACGAGGCCATCGGATAGAACTTCAGGAAATAGAGAGAAACCTCTCTGCTCTTGAAGGCATTGAACATGCTCATGTGGTCGTCTCATCATCGCGATCAAAAGATCATGAAATCATTGCTTACTTCACTGTTCGCGCCGGCGAAATCACCCCTGGCATTCAGCAGTTAAAGACCAAACTCCGCGCATTTCTGCCTGACTACATGACGCCAAACGCGTTTGTGCGTCTTGATGAGTTCCCGTTAACAATCAATGGGAAGGTAGATAGCAAGGCACTTCCTGCGCCGGACAGGAGTGCGCGCGGCGGGTCCTCCCAAGAGCTGCCACGAACAAATACAGAGCTGTCACTCGCAGGCTTTTGGAAAGAAGTGCTGGATGTAAATCCAGTCTTTTGTGGCGACACGCTGCAAACTCTCGGAGGCTCCTCACTGGATGCCGTGCAGTTTCTTACACGATGCCGGGAAGAGTACGGCAACATTCTCTCATTAAAGGACGTGTTTACGGGCAAAACACTCCGTGAACTAGCAGAGACGATCCAAACAGGAGAAGGTTCTGAAAAGCCAGAAAAGCCCTTAAATACCTACAGTATTGAAAGTGACACATTCCCTGTTTCTCATCAGCAAAACGGGGTGTGCTTGCTGGAGAAGCTCACACCAGACTCTCTTGCCTACAACGCTCAATGCCTGATCCGTATTGAGGGAGATATCGATGTATCGGCCCTGCAGAGCGCTCTGGATCTGATTGTTCAACGACATGAGATTTTTCGCAGCACTTTTCATGAGGACGCAACAGGCAAAGCCTATCAAAGAGCTCATGATCCCGTCCCTGCCCGTCTGGATCAGGTGGTGCTAGATGCTCCAATGGATAGTCTCGAACTCTGGCAAGCTGTAAATTATGAAGTCTCAAGGTCTTTCGACACCAGCCAATTGCCACTCGCTCGCTGGGTTCTGTTCAAGTTAAACGATGAGACATCGGCTCTCCTACACATAGAACATCACCTTGTTCATGATGGCTGGAGCGCGAACATTTTCCTCTCAGAATTTCTGGAGGCTTATGGTGCCTTTGCACATGGAGAGGAGGTCTCTCTGCCTCCCGTTCCAGCTCAATATCGCCATTATGTGGGATGGCAACAAAGTGCCGATGCAGAACGTACCTATGAAAAGCAACTTACTTATTGGAAGGATCAACTTTCAGAGGCCAGTTTCACTCTTGCTCTTCCAACAGATGCCCCGCGGCCTGAAACAATGTCTTTCAAAGGCAAACAGTCGCGTCTGGAACTCAAAGGGATGCTCCTCCAAAAACTAAACGAGTTCTGCGACAAGAGCGGTCACACTGATTACACCGTGTTGTTGGGAGTATTTCATCTCCTGCTCTCACGCTATACGGGACAGAAAGATTTGCTTACGGGCAGTGCGGTCGCCAACCGAAAAACAAGCGCTTCAGAGCATATGTTGGGTATGTTCGTGAACAGCGTCGCCATACGATCTGATCTTTCCGAAAACCCACGATTTACTGGATACCTTGAGCATCTGAGAAACACCCTATCCAGCGCTTATGAGAATGAAGAAGTTCCGTTCGAACGCGTCGTACGCGAGTTGCAGCCGGAGCGTGATCTCTCCAGAAACCCCATCTTCCAAGTGGGATTTAGCTATCATAACTCAAAGATTCCAGAGCTTTCACGCGATGATCTGAGCCTCTCACTCTATGAGGCCTACAGCAACAACTCTGCAAAATTCGACATCGAAGTCGTCATACTGCCGCGCTCATCGAATGAGGTCGATACACCGGCCCTCACTCTCTTATGGAACTATGCAACGGACTTGTTTCAGCTCGAAACAATTGAACGCATGCAGGCCAACTTTTTTGCATTATTGGAGAACTGCCTGTCTGAGCCTGAGTGTTCCATTGAGGATTTCAGTTCTGTTTGCTTAAGTGAGCAAGAGCAACTGCTTGCGATGGGAGCGCAAGCACAGCCAATTCCAGAAATCGGGCCGGTTCCTGTTGCAAACAGGATCGAGCAATTGGCCAAATCTCAACCAACATCTCCTGCGATCCTTCACGGAGAAACGACCCTCTCCCATGGCGAGCTCAATCGTCAGGCCTCACTTCTGGCAGGCCAACTTCGTGTACTCGGTGTGGGAAAAGAAAAGCTGGTTGGCGTTTGTATGGAACGCAGCTCAGATCTTATTGTTGCTTTGCTGGCTATCTGGAAAGCAGGTGGTGCTTATCTTCCGATTGACCCTTCACTGCCGGAAGCAAGGAAGGCGTTTATCATTGAGGATAGCGCACCTGATTTGATCTTGTGCTCTCATGCGTCACACCACTCATTCGAGAATTTGATGGGGCAGGACACGCTTCACATTTTTGAGGCGCTTGCGCATGCTGCTGCAGAAACTGCTGCCGATGAGAGCAAGCTTGAACCAGTCAGCGGGCAGGCTCTCGCCTATGTCATCTACACGTCAGGCTCCACTGGGCAGCCCAAGGGCGTACAAATCGAACATCAGCAGATTGCCCGGTTGATCGACACATGTGAGCCTAGTTTCCAGTTTTCATCATCGGATGTCTGGTCTTTCTTCCACTCCTACGCCTTCGACTTCTCTGTTTGGGAAATATGGGGCGCGCTTTCTACCGGTGGCTCCGTCGCAATTGTGCCGGAAGACATCCGGCATGATCCTGCACAATTCTACTCCATGTGCTGCGATCAAGGCGTAACCATTCTCAGCCAAACACCCTCTGCTTTCCGCAGTTTCATGTCAGCACAAGCGGACACAAGTAGACCTCACGCCATCAGAACCGTTGTATTTGGAGGTGAGGCTCTATCTCCTTCGATGCTCTCTGACTGGTTTGCTCATCCGAGCAACACAGCTTGCAAGATGGTGAACATGTACGGCATCACAGAGACCACCGTTCACGTTACCTACACAGAGCTAACACCCGAGAGTATTGATAGATATTCGGAAGGGAGTCCGATCGGTCGTCAGCTTAATGACTTAAGCCTTTATCTGCTAGATGAGCACCTTGAACCCGTGCCCTTTGGCGCGGTGGGTGAACTCTATGTGGGTGGTGCGGGCGTTGCACGCGGCTACTTAAATCGCCCGGAGTTGAATGCAGAACGCTTCATTGAGAGCCCATTCTCAACAGATGACCGCCTATACAAAACAGGCGATCTGGCGAGGTATGAAGCAGATGGCACCCTGCTCTATCTGGGTCGCAACGATAGTCAGGTTAAAGTTCGCGGATATAGAATCGAACTGGGTGAGATTGAAGCTGCTCTTTCAACGCATGAGGCCCTTCAACACGTGGTCGTGACATGCCAAAACCAAGCGACCAGCGATGCCATGCTGGTGGCCTACTATGTCTCAACTTCCGAAAATACTGACCTGGACAGCTCCACATTGCAGTCCTTTGCAGCAGGTCTTCTGCCAGCCTACATGGTACCTGCAGCATTTATTGAACTGGATGCGCTGCCGTTAACCTCCAATGGGAAACTGGACCGGAACGCACTCGATAAACATAAGCCGACTTACACCAAGAACAGAGCATTCGTGAGCCCTAAAGGTGAGCATGAAGAACTGCTTGCGAACGTGTGGGCAGACATTCTTCAGTTAGAAAAAGTAAGCCGCCTCGATAGCTTCTTTGAACTCGGAGGGCATTCACTTTTGGCCGCGCGGGTACAAGCTGCCATGCGCGCAAAAGGCTTTCTGCTGGCGGCGGTGGATGTTCTGCGATGGCCAATACTGAAGGATCTGGCACAACGCATTCAACCCGTTGAACCGAAGAGTTCGAAGTCAAGCGCCTCCAGAAGTGGTAGCGCGATGTCACTCTCCGGTCTTTCGCAAACACAGATCAAACATCTTACGTCGTCATTGCCTGGTGGCTTTGAGAACGCAGAAGATATCTATCCCCTTACGCCTCTGCAGGAAGGTATTTACTTCCATCATCAGCTCTCGGAGGAAGGGGATCCTTATCTGCTCTGGAGCCTGATGGCCTTTGAGACTTCTCAGGCCTTACAGGACTATACAGCAGCCTTGCAAAAGGTGATGGATCGTCACGACATTCTGCGTACTGTGTTTATCTCTGAAGGGTTAGAAAAACCGCATCAAGTTGTTCTGAAAACCGTAAACCTGAAGACTGTTGAGCTGGATGTTGACGCCCTGGAAGGGTCCGGAGATATTGCAGAAAGGCTTCAGGCGCATTTTGGCCCGCGCACCACGAAAGTTAATTTGCAAGAGCCATCCATCCTCCGGGTTTATTCCTGCTACGACGCCAGCAACAAACGCTGGTTGGCCCTCAAGCTCTTTCACCACATCATCGATGACAACACCTCACTCAAACAGCTCAATGCTGAGGTCAAAGCTTTCATGATGGGGGATGGCAACCGACTAGCGAAGCCAACGCAGTTCAAGGAATATGTCGCTTTTCAGCAAGAAGAGAGCACGAAAGGAGACGCACACAGCTTCTTCAATGAGCTGTTCAGAGGTTTTGAGGCTCCAAACAAACCTTTCGGTCTCTTTGTTGATCATGTTCATGGCGCTGACCTTGATACAGAAACAGCGCATACAGATACCGCGCTGACATCGGGTCTGAGAGAAGTTGCCAGTCAACTCGGCATAAGCACGGCATCGATCTTTCACTTCGTTTGGGCACTGGTCATGGCAAAATGTTCCGGGCAGGACGACGTTTGCTTTGCCACCGTGCTTCTTGGCCGGTTACAGGGGCTTGAGAATGCCGAGCGAATTTTGGGGCCGTTCATCAACACCCTGCCCTTGCGTGTCCACCTGAGTGATCAGGACTGGAAGAGCGCCCTTCTCACCGTCCACCAGACACTTCTTGACCTGATGGGTCATGAGTATGCGTCACTTGCTGATGCGATTGAGGCCAGCGGAGTGGATCGCACAACTCCGCTCATCTCTTCACTGGTGAACTTTCGTCACGCCCAGCTCATGTCCGATGGTTCACAAGGTTCCTCGCACCGTGACTTGCCGGGCGCGACTTATCTGGATGGTCATTATGGCACAAGCTACCCCTTCAACCTGACCGTTGATGACTTAGGCACATCCTTCAAAGTCCAGAGCCAGGCTCCACATGGCAGTTATGCTTCTGCACTTTTAAACATGACGCTTGGATGCTTACGACGCCTTCTTCAGGTGCATTCAAAGGCAGAACAGACGCCTGCACATCAACTGGTACAGCTGGATACAGACCAGACAAGCAAACTCCTTAGGTTTGCAGAGGGCATGGAGTTTGAAGAGGTTTCAACCACGCTTCACAGCGCGTTTGAAACTGTGGCAGCAGATCATGGAACGCGAGTTGCGGTGGTCGGCGAAGGAGCGCAACTCACATATGGCCAACTAAACAGTCAGGCCAATCAGCTTGCCAGATATTTAGTTACTCAAGGCGTTTCCAGCCAAAGTCGCGTTGCGGTGTGTCTGCAAAACTCAGCGCATGCTGTTGTTGCGCTGCTTGCTATCTTAAAAGCTGGTGGGGCGTACGTTCCAATCGATCCCACTTATCCATCAGAACGCATTGCGTATCTGATTGAGGACAGTACCCCTGTAATGGTGCTTTGCGACACTGCAAGCCTTTCAGGGCTGAGTGAAATCAATCCTCCAGCAGAGCTGGTCGATTTGGGTCAATCGGTACCACCGTGGCAAAGTCTCGACGACGGGAGCCTCAATGCACCAGTCTCCAGTGAAGACACTGCCTATGTGATTTATACCTCTGGCACAACGGGCAAACCCAAAGGTGTTGTGGTGCCCCATAAAGGCCCCGCTAATCTCATTTCCTGGTTCCTGCAGGAAGGCAGTTTCGCCCGGGAAGACAAAGTTCTGCTGTCGACGTCTCTCACCTTTGACATTTCAGTAGTGGAGGTGTTTGCCAGCCTTTCGTGTGGCGCAACTGTTGTTGTCGCAGACCGCTCGCGCTTGCTTGAAGGCAATTATCTGGTTGAGCTGATTGCGGAACAACAGATCACTGTTTGTCAGTTTGTCCCTTCGTTGTTGGACTTTTTCCTTTCATGTGAAAACGTCAGCACTTGCACAAGCTTGCGATCAATCCTTTGCGGCGGTGAAGCATTCCCCTCTCGGCTTGCGGAACGCTGTTTCAAGGCTCTGGGGTCAGTACATTTGCAAAACCTTTATGGGCCCACAGAAGCAAGTGTCTACTGCACCAGGCAAAGGTTGGATCACCGCGCTGAGTACCCGCTTGTTGTCCCTATTGGACAGCCCATCGCAGGTATGAAGATGTACATTTTGGATCACCATCTGGACCTCGTCCCTGCTGGTGTTGCAGGTGATCTCTATGTGGCAGGCCCCGGAGTTGCCAACGGGTACCTAAACCGTCCAGAGCTAACAGCGGAGCGCTTTGTTCCGAGCCCATTCAAGGCTGGGGAACGGCTCTATCAAACCGGAGATGTGGGGCGTTATCTGGAAGACGGCACAATTGAGTATCTGGGCAGAGACGACTTCCAGATCAAAGTGCGTGGTTATCGCATTGAGCCCGGTGAAATTGAACACGCTCTGACCAAGCTTGATGGCACCTTGAATGCTGTTGTGGTCGCTCATGACGATCAGGCGGGGTCGTCTCAATTGGTTGCCTATGTCTGCATGGAGCAAAATGCAGCGGCCCTCGACACGGTTGCTATGCGCGGTGCCCTGGCCAATCAGCTACCGGATTACATGGTTCCAGCGCTTTATATGCAGCTGAATGACTTGCCCTTAACATCTAATGGCAAAATTGACCGCAGCCAACTTCCCATACCGAACGCAGACAGCATTCAACCGGTTCGCGATTACGTGGCTCCTGAGACGCCATTGGAGGAGGAGCTAGCACGTATCTGGGCAGAGGTTCTGCAACTGGACCGCGTCGGCATCCGTGACAACTTCTTTGAAATTGGCGGGCATTCCCTCCGAGCCACTCGCATTACGGCTCGCATGCAAGACGCATTGGGGGTGGAGGTGCCTCTTCGCATCTTCTTTGAGCGTCCCACCATCGAGCAAACCCTCGACTACATTTTTGAAGAGCTGGAAGCAGCTGAAGAATTTTCCTGACGCAGAAGCAGGTCGTCAGCGTCTCTGGGAGGAACCATGCAGGACGGACAAAACAAGCGAAAAATGCGCTCTCTTACACCGGAGCAGCTGTTGAAGCTGCGCCAGCGCACCGCTCTTAAACCAGCTCCGAGAGATCAAGGTTCTCTGCCCTTATCCTTTGCCCAAGAGAGGCTGTGGTTCCTTTCTCGCATGGCTGGAATAGGATCCGCCTATCACCTGACACTTGGCATACGCCTGCGAGGGGAACTCAACACGAGCTCTCTTCAGAACGCACTGGATCAATTGATCGCCCGCCACGAAGGCCTTCGCGCATTTGTCTGCGAAGACGCCGGAGAGCCCGGGCTGCGGTTTGCTCCTCCCACCTGCGGCTTGCCTTTGCATCTGATCAACATTGAGGCCGAGAACGACTTAGAAGCTGCGATCCATCAACGAGCGAATGAGGAATGCACAAAACCGTTTGATCTGAAGATCGGTCCGCTTGCGCGTTGCTGCCTTATCAGGGTCAGTGAGACGGAGCATGTGTTGCTGCTTGTGCTTCATCATTTCATTTCTGATGGTTGGTCCAATGGGCTGTTGCTCAAGGAGCTGAGCGAAAATTACACGCATCTAATCGAGACCGAACAACCGGTTGAGCGCAACACTCCTGAGCTTTCTTACGCAGACTATGCCTATTGGCAAAAACAGCCTGAGCAACAAAAGAGCTTTGAGAAGCAGAAGGCCTATTGGGAGCAGAGCCTATCCGGAGCGCCAGAACGATTGTTGTTGCCGACGGATCACCAACGTCCGCTACAGCAAAGTTTTGAGGGAGCCTTTCTACCTCTGGAGTTAGATGCCGAACTCACAGAACAGGTAAGAGAGTTTGCCCGTGAGGCGGGGACAACCCCATACCTGGTACTTATGTGCGCCTTTACAGTTGTCCTTGCGCGCATGTCTGGTCAGGATGACATTGTCATTGGGACACCATCAGCTAACCGGGTTCGTAAAGAGCTGGAAGAGATGGTGGGGCTGTTCGTCAACACGATGGCACTCCGCTTCAACTTCGATGAAGACATAACAGTGAGCCAGTTGCTGGCTTACGCGCGAGAAACATTCCTCGACAGTCAGGATAACCAATCTGTTCCATTTGAGCAGGTGGTGGATGCGCTGAACCCTCAGCGTTCACTTTCCCATACGCCTTTGTTCCAGACTATGTTTGCATGGCAAACTCTTGACGATGCAACACTTCGCTTTGCCGATTTGAAGCATGAACCATTCTCGGTTCCTCGCAGTGCATCGCAGTTCGACCTTACACTGGAGCTGGTGGACAACGGGACCAAGATTTCTGGTGGACTAGAGTACGCAACAGTACTCTTTGACCGGCAGTCCATCAAACAACTCGCAGGTTATGTTCTGCAGGTGGTTCAAGGCATTTGCGAGGATCCAGAGCAAGGTGTTGCTAGTCTGCCCATCATGGATGACACGGCACGTACCGAAACGCTAAAGACCTCTCTCTTGGCATTTAACAAGGCCTCCACTGCCGAGCCTATCCATCTTCCGTTTGAAGACACTGCCGCGTCATATGGCGAACGGACCGCCCTCATTGATGGCGGGGTCGAACTCACATACGCTCAACTCAACGAGCGAGCGAACAAACTTGCCAGATACCTACGTACGCTTGGAGTTCAGAAACAGGACCGCATAGCGATCTGCATGCAGAAGTCCGCAGATGCTGTCATCGCGTTGCTGGCTGTTCTGAAAGCAGGAGCAGCCTACATTCCTATTGATGCAAACTACCCTCCTGCGCGGATCAACACTCTTGTTCAGGATTGCTCACCTAAGTGCATACTGGTTGATGCATATAGGGCAAAGCAACTGGCTCACCTGCCTGACCTCGCGGCGGAAGTTGTCCATATCAAAACCCAAGAAGATAAATGGGGCTCGCAGGATGGGCAGAACTTAACTGTTCCCATTGACTCTGATGACCTCGCCTACATCATCTACACATCTGGTTCGACAGGACGACCTAAGGGCGTGATGGTGGATCATCGCGCAATCTGGACCGTCAGAGATGCCTGGAGCGAACTGTATGATTTCGATGAGCCACCACGCATTTTGCAAATGGCTAACTTGTCATTTGACGTTTTCACGGCAGATCTTGTCCGCGCGCTCACGTTTGGTGGCGCGCTTGTCCTAATCAATCAGGATGAGTTGATCGACAGCACAGCCCTCCTTGCTAAAATCGAGCAGCATCAGACGACCTTCGCAGATTTTGTTCCGGCAGTGCTGGATAGTTTGACAGCACACGTACGGAAGAGTGGCGTAACTTCAACTCCCCTCAAAACCATCGTATGTGGATCTGACCGGTGGTCTTCGAAAGGTGCTACTAAAGCGCGCAGTGCTTTCGGGCCTGACGCGCATATCATCCATGCCTATGGCTTAACTGAAACAGCGATTGATTGCCTTGCTCTCACCCTGCCTCAAACTTTCTCGCAGACTGACAGCCTCAGTTTAGGCAAGGCAATCAAGAACTACGACGTCTTGGTTTTAGACCTCTCAGGCCAGCCTGTTCCTGAAGGCATTGTCGGTGAAATCTGCGTTGCCGGAGCAGGACTTGCGCAAGGGTATTGGAACACACCTGAGCTAACCGAGCAAAAGTTCACCACTGTTGCGGGCCGAGATAATCTACGAGTTTTCAAAACAGGAGACCTGGGTCGATTGCTTCGCGATGGAACCATTGAGTTCCTGGGTCGCAATGACAGACAAGCTAAGCTTCGCGGGTTTCGTGTAGAGCTGGGAGAGGTGGAAGCCGCGCTTGAAGCCGATGAGCGAGTTCAAACTGCTATTTGTGTCGTAAACGAGAGGTCCGGGGAAGAACAACTGCTGGCCTATGTGGTTCTTTCCTGCGAAGGCAATGGCGATGTGCTTGCTGAGCTTAAGGACAGTTTGAGCCAAAAGCTGCCTCACTTCATGGTGCCTGCTGGCATTGCCGTAATTCAGCAGATCCCCCTCACGCCAAATGGCAAGGTTGATCACAATGCACTACCGGATGTTGATCCCTCAACTCTTTCCCAGGCAGAGTTTGCCCCTCCACGGGAAGGAAAAGAAACAAAGCTAGCTCAGATCTGGTGTGATTTGCTCGGCCTCAGCGACGTTGGGCGCCACGACAACTTCTTCGCTCTTGGCGGTCACTCCCTACTGGCAGTGCGTTTAGCCCAACGTGTCCGCGAAGTCTTCTCCGTAGATGTGGCGGCTACAATCGTATTTACAGCGCCAACATTTGCAACCCTTGCTGGAGCGATTGACTGGACCTCCTCCAGCACAGGCACTCAGATTACTCCTGCTGACAGAACTAAGAAGCTTCCGCTTTCATCTTCACAGCAACGCCTGTGGTATCTGGCCGAGATGGAAGGGCAAAGCGAGGCTTATCACATGCCCCTTCTGCTCGAGCTGAAAGGCAAGTTGGAGGTCTCCGCCCTATCCCAAGCGATCGAGACAATCGTAGCTCGTCATGAGACTTTGCGTACGCGGTTCAAGCAAAAAGACGGTACAGCCTATCTGGACATTCAACCGGCAAATGCATGGCGGATGGATGCACCAACACAGCTACCTGAAGACGATGATCTCCAGGAGCATATTGCACGGTTGATTGCAGAGCCTTTCGATTTGGAGGCAGGACCACTCTTTCGGGCGGCCATATTACATCGGGTTGAGGCCCATCATGTGCTCGTGATTGTGATGCACCATAGCATCTCAGATGCCTGGTCCATGGGTGTGTTTAGCAAAGAACTGAGCGCGCTCTATTCGGCCCTGATCCAACAACAAAAGCCCAACCTCCCCGACCTGCAAATCCAGTATGCTGACTTTGCAGTTTGGCAGCGAGAAGAACTCAGCAAAGGCACATGGAACGAACAGATACACTATTGGGGTTCCAAGCTTTCGGATGCGCCTGTCCTCTTAGAACTGCCGACGGATCATGCCAGACACAAGCGACAGTCCTTTAAAGGGGCAGTGGTCCCGCTGGAGCTGGATGCTTCCTTATCTCGGAGAATAAAAGAGTATTCAGCTGGGAGTGGCGGTACCGTATTCTCCACACTTCTTGGGGCCTGGGCACTCACACTTTCCAAGCTTTCAGGCCAAACGGATCTGGTTGTTGGCAGTCCGGTTGCCAACAGAGACCACGGGCAGCTCGATAAGCTGATCGGCTTTTTTGCCAACACGCTTGCCTTGCGGGTAGATGCAAGCAAAGACCTGCCCTTGGCCGAGTATCTTTCGCAAGTTCAGGAAATGGTGCTGGAAGCTCAGCAAAATCAGGATCTCCCCTTTGAACAGGTCATTGAGCACCTCAATCCGCCCCGAAGCCTTGCGCACGCGCCACTCTTTCAGGTGATGTTTGCCTGGGAGGGCGAAAACAATGATCAGTTTGAGCTTCCCGGTCTCTCTGTTGAGCTGCTCCACCATCACCATGGAGGAGCCAAGTTCGATTTGCTGCTGTCACTGCAGGACGTAAACGGCCAGTTGAAGGGAGCAATTGAGTTCGCAAGCGACTTATTTGAACCAGAAACAGCTGCTCGCATTGGACGTTATTTTGAGCATGTCCTCGCGCAACTGGTCGCGAACACGAGCACAAACCTCAGTGACATAAGCCTACTGACAGAACCAGAGCAAACTCAGGCATTAGGGGCCTGGCAACAAGGCCGAGTGCCATATCCTGAGTTCGAATGCATCAGCAGACAGATTGAAAAACACGCGGCAGAAACACCCGATGCGATTGCTGTGATCCTCGGGCAAGAAACACTGAGTTATAGCGAGCTAAACAGGCAGGCCAATCAACTTGCCCACACGCTCAGGCAGCAAGGTGCTGGCGCCCAAGCTAACATCGCACTGTGTGTTGACCGTTCCACGCAGATGGTCGTCACACTGCTGGGCATCTTGAAGGTGCGAGCTACAGTAGTTCCGCTGGACCCTGCTTATCCGCGAGCGCGGCTTCAGGTCGTCCTGCAGGATGTCCAGCCAGATCTCATCATTACAACAAATGCACTGAGAGCCAAACTCCCGGAAGAGTTTGCCGATGCAACGGCGACCATCGAGGAGCTCAAAACAAGGTGTCAGTCAGTATCAGCGGATAATCTTGCATATACGCCCGCACCGCTTGATCCTGCCTACGTGCTTTATACATCTGGCTCGACAGGGAAACCCAAAGGCGTTGTGCAAACACATCGCATGCTGCGTAATCTGGTGCATTGGCAGTTAAAGCAAGGTCCGACGGATAAAGCTCCAGCACGTGTTCTTCAGTTTGCCTCGCTCAACTTCGACGTGGCTTTTCAGGAAGTTTTCTGCACGCTGTGTCAGCGCTCAAGTCTCGTGCTGATGTCGGATACGCAGCGCAAAGACATTGGCAATCTTGCAGGTTTCATCAAGTCCAACGGTGTTGAACGTGCCCATCTGCCCATTGCAGTCCTTCAGCAGATGGCAGGCCTTTTTGAGTCCGAACACCTGCCAGACGGGCCTGCTTGCGAGGTGATTACAGCGGGAGAAGCACTGCTCGTCAACGATGGCCTGCGCAGGCTCCTCAAAGCATTGGGTGGACGTCACTTTTACAATCAGTACGGCCCCACCGAAACGCACGTTGTGTCTCAGCATGTTCTGGACTGCGGGCAGATGAAGGATTGGCCAGCTTCTCCTCCTATCGGTAAGCCCATGGATAACACCAGTGTGTTTCTCCTGGACGATGGCATGCGACCTGTGCCTCCTGGAACCACCGGTGAAATCTATGTTTGCGGAGATAATCTGGCCTCTGGTTACTTCGGCAATGAGGAACTGACCGCTGACCGGTTCATCTCGCACACATTTGGATCGCAGCCTCCTCTTCGCCTGTATCGTACCGGCGATCTGGCAGCGTATCTCCCGGATGGCACTCTGGCATTCCATGGGCGTGCAGATGATCAAGTGAAGTTTCGCGGGTTCCGCATTGAGCCCATGGAGATCACAAACTGCGTATTGCAGATCGAAGGTGTTCAGGAGGCCTTTGTTATCTTTGATAGATCCACAGATGCAGAGCATGCACGGCTGATCTGTTACTTCGTTGGGACCTGTTCGGTCGAAGCACTGCGAGCAGAGCTTAAAACCCGTCTGCCAGATTACATGATCCCTACGGACTGGATGCCGCTTGAAGAACTGCCCATCACGCCAAACGGCAAGGTCGACCGCAGAGCATTGCCTTCTCCAGTTCGGCTCACAGTATCAGACTTCAAAGCACCTGCGGCAGGCATTGAAGCGGAAATCGCGAAGATCTGGGAGGTCGTGCTCAAGGTTGACCAGATTGGCCGCTCAGACAACTTCTTTGATCTGGGTGGACATTCGCTGCTTGCAACGCGGCTCATTCATACTCTGAACAAGGACCTGTCACTTAGCCTATCCCTCACAGATCTCATTGAGAATCCAGTACTTGCAGATCTCGCGGCTTCAGCCAATTCCGAGGGCAACCAACCAGAGCAGTCTGTGGTTCAGATCCATTCAGATGAAGCAAATCGGTATGAACCATTCCCGCTGACGGACATCCAGCAGGCCTATTGGGTTGGCAGAGATGACGGTTTGGGGCTGGGTGGCGTCAGCGCCCATGCCTATGAAGAAATTGAAATTCCTGATCTGGATCTCGAGCGCTTCAACGCAGCCCTGAATAAACTGATCCAGCGCCACGACATGCTGAGAGCTGTTTTTGCCAAGGATGGAACACAACGCATATTGCAGTATGTTCCCGACTACATCATCCAGACGGATAACGCCCGAGGGCGCAGTGCACGTGTCGTAGAGCGTATGATCGCCAGAAACCGGGAGGCCATGTCTCATCAGGTGTTGGATGCTGGCACATGGCCACTGTTTGAGTTCAGAGCCTTGCAACTTGATCAGGGGATCACACGCCTTCACATCTCTATGGATGCCTTGATCGTCGATGCTGCCAGCAGTCAGATTTTTTCCTGTGAGCTAGCAGCGTTCTATGAAGACCTTCAGGTCGAGCTCCCAGAGATCGCGATCACCTTCCGAGACTACGTAGTGCAAGAGTTGGCTCTGCGTGATGGCTCACGCTATACAACTTCGCTGAAGTACTGGCAGGACCGGCTTGCCACACTGGCAGCAGCTCCAGACTTGCCACTGGCAAAGCAGCCTGAAAGCATCAGCAATCCTCGGTTTACCCGTAGACACCTTGTGTTGGATGCAGCCAAATGGTCACAGATCAAAGCAAACGCACGCCAACATGGCGTAACGCCCTCTGGCTGTTTGTTGACTGCCTTTGCCCAGGTATTGGCCAAGTGGAGCCAGTCACCTAAGTTTACGCTGAGCTTGCCGGTGTTCAATCGCCAGCCACTTCACCCTCATATCAATCATCTCATCGGTGACTTCACGTCGATCGTTCTGTTGGAGGTCGGCTTTGATGCCACAACCAATTTTGTTGCAAATGCAAAATCAGCTCAGCGGCAACTTTGGAAAGATATGGATCATAGCGAAGTCAGCGGTGTGCGGGTTCTGCGCGAGCTGACCAAACAACGCGGCGAGCAGCAAACAGGCATGCCGATTGTCTTTAACAGTACTCTGGTCGAGATGATCCCGGATCAGGAAGAAATCACACTCTCCTCAGCTCTGCATGCGCAAAACGTTCATACGATCACCCAAACACCGCAAGTCTGGCTGGATCATACGATTCTGGAGATCGACGGGGAACTGTGCTTCAACTGGGACAGCATCGATGAGCTGTTCCCTGAAGGCATGATGCAGGAGATGTTTGAGGCTTACTGCGCATTGCTAGAAGAGCTGGTAACACCGGATCGATGGCAGCAAACAGCACAGCAAACCTTCCCAAGTTGGGATGCCGACAAAGCGCTTTCAAAGCACTGGCCATTGATGCATCAGCTTTTTGACACACAAGCTCTGAAGACACCTGATGCCCCTGCCCTCATATGCGATGCCCTGACGCTTTCCTACAGCCAGACCCGGCAACGGGCGCGGAACCTTGCAGCTCTTTTGCAGCAAAAGGGATTGGAGAAAGGTGAGCTGGTTGCTATCAAGATGCGCCCGGGTTGGGAGCCGACAGTTGCTGCACTTGCCATTTTGTATGCCGGTGGCGCATATCTCCCGATAGATCCAGACCTGCCCACAAATCGCATAGAAGGCATATTGCGACGGACCGACTCCAAACTCATCTGCGTTAAGTCCAGCCAGACTGACAAGTTAAAGGGTGTTCCGGATTTCGCTCTGACAGTTGACGTGGGCCCGGAACTGGACGCTGTAAGCGACAACAAGCTCAAGACTACCGATACACAACCGGATGATCTGGCTTACGTGATCTTCACCTCCGGCTCTACTGGAGAACCGAAGGGCGTCATGATTGATCATCGCGGCGCCGTGAACACACTTCTGGACATCAACAAACGCTTGCATGTTCAGCCAGAGGACCGTGTATTTGCCATCTCTGCATTGGGTTTTGATCTGTCTGTCTATGACATTTTTGGCCTGCTGGCAGCAGGCGGCGCCGTTGTCATACCCAATGAAGACGAAGTGAAAGACCCCGCTCATTGGCTGGAGTGCCTGACACAACACAATGTGACCATCTGGAACTCCGCCCCTGCCCTTCTCGGCATGCTGGTGGATTATGCTGAGAGTGATCGTAAATCCCTAGGGACGTCCCTGCGTCAGATCATGTTGTCTGGTGACTGGATCCCGCTTTCACTGCCGAACCGTGCACAAGCACTCGCACCTAATGCTGAGGTGTTAAGCTTAGGGGGAGCGACAGAAGCTTCCATCTGGTCCATTTGTTACCCGGTTCAGGATGTCTTGCCCCATTGGAAGAGTGTTCCCTATGGCAAGTCTCTGGAAAATCAGCAGTTCTATGTTCTGGATGAGGCGTTGGCAGCCCGCCCGTGCTGGGTCACTGGAGAGCTTTACATCGGCGGCCTTGGACTGGCCCAAGGCTACTGGCGGGATGAAGAGCAAACCAACTATCGTTTCATCACTCACCCAATAACCGGCGAGCGCCTTTATCGTACTGGTGACCTTGGCCGTTACATGCCCGATGGAAACATTGAGTTCCTGGGCCGCATGGACACGCAGGTCAAAGTACAAGGCTTCCGGATCGAGCTAGGCGAGATTGAGACCGTCCTCAACGCTCATGAGGCGGTGAAAGCTTCTGTCTTCAAAGTCTTTGGAGACGCACAAAGCGACAAGCAGCTTGTTGGCTATGTGGTACCAGAAAGAACCGGTGTCGACACGGACACACTTCTGGAACATTTGCGAGCGCACCTGCCCCACTACATGATCCCGTCTTCTCTTATCGAGATTGAACAGATCCCAGTTTCTGCAAACGGCAAAGTAGATCGCAAAAAACTGCCACAGCCAAGCAGGTCATCGACAACTCAAGCCAGCTTTGAACCGAAAGGAAAGCAGGAAGAAAAGATCCGCGAGATTGTTTCGGATGTATTGAAACTGAGGCAGATTGCCCCAGAGGAGAACTTGTTGCAGTTGGGTGCAACATCAATCGATATTACACGCATCTCTAACGCTCTTTCCAGCACCCTCTCCTTCCGCCCTCCACTTGCAATGTTTATGGGCAGCCCAAGCCTTGCAACGCTCCTTGTGATGTATCGGGAACAGTTCGGCCAAGCAGATACTGAAGTGGAGAACACAGCGGCCAGTTCTGCGATTACGACCATTGAAGACCCACAGGAGCGCCAGACCTTCAAGGATCGTAACGCAGGTTTGCGCAGGTTCGATCAGCAACACGCCACGCACCAACTGGCACACTCAAAGCCTCGCGGATTTGATGAGTTTGATGCTTACCGATCAGTGCGGCAGTTTATTCCCGATCCTTTGCCCCAAAACCGATTGGAAGACCTGCTTTCAGCTTTGCGGCGCAATCAAAAACCAGATGCCCCGAAACACCTGTTTGCAAGCGCAGGTGGGCTCTATCCGGTGCAGACGTACATCTACATTAAACCTGACCGCGTCCAGGGAATAGACGGCGGAGCGTATTATTACGATCCGCAAAATCACGCTCTGATTTCAACGGCGGATGGTAAGACTCTCAGTCCCGACACCTATGACTACTTCGTCAATCGCCCGACTTTTGAAGATGCCGCATTTGCCCTGTTCTTTGTGGCAGAGCGCAAAGCGATAGAGCCGCTTTACGGTGAAATGAGCGACCAGTTCTGCCTGATCGAAACAGGCGCAATGGCGCAGCTGCTCACCATGCGTGCTCACGAGACAGGACTGGGACTTTGCGGCATTGGCTCGGTTGATGAGAGAGCTCTGACTGATCTGTTTCAGCTCAGCTCGTCCCATAAGCTCATCTATTCCATGATTGGCGGTACGCGCACAGCAGACCAGAACCGGCAACACACCATTGAAACGTTTGGCGCCACACCAGCACTCGCGCAGCAAGAAGAAGACGAAATGGAGGAGTTTGAAATATGAACGCACACCAGCTGCTCAACCATTTCGCCAGTCACAATGTGAGCCTGCAAACAGATGGTGAAAAACTCCGTTTCAAGGCCCCAAAAGGATTTTTGGAGCCACAACTGGCTGCTGCGCTGAAAGCGCAAAAATCTGAGTTAATTTCTTTATTGCAGCAGCAGGCGCAGGCGGAAAAATCAACTGGAGTTCCGCTTTCGGCTTCACAGCGTCATTTATGGTACTTGCACCAGTTGGAGCCGGATAACCCGTTCTACAACAACCCCATCGCGCTGAAGGTGAGCGGAGCGCTTAACGTTGAAACACTCCACCGTGCGGTGAATACTGTTGTTGCTCGTCATGACATGCTCCGCGCGCAGTTTGGTCTCTGCGATGGAGTTCCTCAGCAGACTTTTGCTGAACACTCAGAGCTTCCACTTGAGGTTCTGGACCTGTCCCAGCTCTGCGATGAAGAGCAAAGCCTCGCGCTGAAGGATCATGTCCAGAAGGAAGCCAGCCTGCCGTTTAATTTGGAAGACGGGCCACTTGTCCGCTCCAGTTACGTGAAGCTCTCAGAAGACAAACATATCTGGCTGGTGAACCTGCACCATATTGCTGCTGATGGCTGGTCAATCGGATTGTTCTTCAACGAAGTAACCGCTCACTACAATGCTTTCCAACAAGGCACGACGCCTGATGTTCCAACTCTAACGATGCAATATGCAGAATACGTGGTCCATAGCCAGCAATCGCTCTCTCGGGAACAGGGGCAAACCCTATATTGGACCGAGAAACTTGCCGGGTTACCTGCCTTACTAGACCTGCCGACAGATTATCCCCGCCTCGCAGAGCAGACCCACAATGGCGCTCACTTTGAACTCGTGTTCGGGGATGATCTGAGTGACCGCGTGCGTTCCTTCTGCAAAAACAGATCAATCACACCCTTTGCGCTGTTTCTTGCAGGGTTTGCCGTTGTTCTTTGGCGCTATAGCAAACAGGAAGACATCTGCATCGGAACCTCTTTTGCCAACCGCCACACAGCTGAAGTGGAACCGCTGATCGGCCATTTCATCAATACCCTTGCCTTAAAAACACAGGTAACAGCGGACAGCACCTTTGCAGAGTTGGTGTCACAAGCGCAAACGATCATTTTGGAAGCTTTGGACAATCAAGACCTGCCTTTTGAGAAGGTGGTTGAAGCTGTGAACCCGGAGCGCTCACCAGCCCATTCGCCTCTATTTCAGGTCATGCTGATCTATCAAAACCTTCCAGCAGGTTCCACTCACATGGACGGGGTGGAGATAGAAGCGCTTGCAACGGATAGCCAGACGGCAAAGTTCGACATCACGCTGGAGGTATTTGAGCGCGGGCCTTCGTTCAGCCTCGGCTTTGAGTACAACAAAGACTTGTTCACGCAGGCTCGCATCGAGCGCATGGCCAGACATCTTGAATGTTTGCTCTCAAACGCCATGGTTGATCCGCATGGTCAAGTCGATCGGATCGAGTACATCACGCCTGAAGAACGGCACCTACTCACGCAAGTCTGGCCTCATGGTGAGACACACGCTCTAAGCTCAACGTGCATTCATGAGACATTCGAAGCGCAGTGCCAGCGCTCCCCCGATGCACCAGCTCTTGTCTGCGGTGAGGCGGTGTGGAGTTACGCCAAACTCAACGCCAAGGCAAATCAGCTTGCGCGTCATCTGCAGGAATGCGGTGTCAAAGCAGGCAGCCCCGTCGGTTTGCTCCTTGAACGCTCCAGCGAACTGGTCATCACTATGCTGGCAACCCTCAAAGCCGGAGGGCATTTCATCCCACTCGAGCCCGGCCTGCCGTTGAAGCGCCTTGAGTACATGGTGCAAGACAGCCAGCCTGATCTGATAGTGACGCACCCGGCCACTGCCGATGTGATGGCCGATCTAGCAACCACCTGCGATGTAAATACGCTATCTTTGAATGAAGAGTTGTTGGAGGAAATCACCCAATCCTACGACAGCACCAATCTTCCGGCGAGCAGCACGAATGCTGATCAGCTTGCCTATATCATCTACACCTCCGGCACCACCGGAGTTCCCAAAGGCACCAAGCTCTCACATAGAGGGCTGGTCAACCTCGTAGACTGGAGCAATCGCACCTTCCCGACTAAGCCCGGCGATGCGCTCTTGCAAAAAACGCCGATGGGGTTTGATGCAGCTATCTGGGAGTTTTTCTGGCCTCTGTGTTCCGGTTCATCACTGGTTTTGGCTCCCCCATCAGCTCATAGTTCACCAACTGAACTGGGGCAGCTCTGTGTCTCGCACAACATTACAGCGGTTCAGTTTGTCCCTGCCATGCTGGATCTCTTTCTTGATGAACCTCTCGCCCCTCAATGCACACACCTTAAAGATGTGTTCTGCGGTGGAGGTGAGTTGAACGGCGCGCTACTGCGTAAGTTTGCCAGCAAGCTGCCATGGGCAAAGTTGCACAATGTGTACGGTCCGACGGAATGCACCGTGGACAGCACCTGGCACAGCATTTTGCCTGAAGACCACAACAAGCGGGCAGCTCCCATTGGGAAACCTATCAGCAATGCGAAAACCTATCTGCTCGACGAGAACATGTCGGCTGTACCGATTGGGCTGGTGGGAGAGCTCTACATCGGTGGAGCTGGTCTCTCCTCCGGGTATCTGAATGCCCCGCAACAGAACGCATCTGCTTTCGCAAAAAATCCGTTTGTTCCAGAGGAAGCACTCTACCGCACCGGTGATCTTGCCTTCTATGACGATCAGGGCCAGCTGACTTTTGCTGGGCGCAAAGACAATCAGATCAAACTCAATGGCTTCCGCATCGAGTTCTCAGAGATTGAAGGGGTTTTGCTTGAACATGCAGATTGCCTCAGCTGTGCAGCCATTCAGGTTCAGCGAGAGGGCGGCGATGCTCAACTAGCGCTGTGTTACACCTCCTCAACGGGCGAGCCCTTGCTTGAAAGCAATCTGCGCCAGCATCTTTCCAGCAAACTTCCTGATTACATGCTGCCTCACACGTTGCTGCACATGGAGCCGATCCCACTCACCAATAATGGCAAGATAGATAACCGCGCTGTTGAAGCTGCCGTCATGGCACATGAGGCCGTGTTTAAGGTCAATCAGGAAAGCCCGCGCGACCATATCGAACTGCAGATCTATAACATCTGGCGAGAGGTGCTCCTGCACCCGTCCATTGGCATCAGCGACAACTTCTTCCATATGGGTGGTTCCTCCATTGCCGCGATCAAGGTCGCGCACCGTGTTGGTGAAGCGTTTAAGGTTCAAGTACCTCCAAAGACCTTCATTCTAAACCCAACAATCGAAGCCCTGGCCAGCTGGATACGTGCCGGCGCTCCTAAAGAAAATGCACAAGACAACCTGATTACATTCCGCGAAAGCCAAAATGGTGAGCATGTCGTGTGTATCCATCCCGCTGGTGGAACTGCATTTTGCTACCTGTCTCTGGCGAAGATCCTGGCCGATGAAATCGGTGTTTATGGCCTTCAGTCTCCCGGTTTGAACAGTGGAGAAGACACGTTATCTTCCATCCCTGCCATGGCAGAGGCTTACCTGAAACGGATCGAGCATATCGCGCAGGACAAAATCGTACTGACAGGCTTGTCTTTTGGCGGTTATGTGGCGTTTGAAATGGCACGCCTCCTCAAAGCGCGCGGAAATGACAATGTGAGTGTCATTCTCCTCGATACTCAAGGATTTGAAGAACATGAACGCGATAGCCTCGCGCCTGTGGACCTCGATGAGTTTCGTGACAAGCTGGTCAAGTTCAACGGGATGTACCCGGGCATCGACGATGCGCAAATTGAGCGCTATCACCGGGTCTATAATCACAACCGGTCATGCGTTCCCAACTATGAGTGCCACCCCTTAGAGGTTCGGGTGGTGTTTGTTCAGGCCCTCGGCTCTCTCAACAAAGACTTTTTGCATGAATTACGCCAGTTCTGGATAGAACGGGTGATGGGCAGCTTCATGACCCGATTGGTTCGCGGAGATCATTGGGAACTGCTAGAGTCAGAAGAAATCCAGCGCGTCAAAAAAGCAATCTCCTACGAGTTTCAGTTGTTTGAGCGGAACCACGCTCTTTCCCCTGCTGTGCCTAGTGTCGCTTAGAGGTCATCATGAACAGCACTATCTCACATGACCATTCAGCCTCTGATCATGTTGACTTGAAGTTGGGTGACGAAGGTCCGGTCCAGTCCTCACTACTTGAGAGCATCAGTTATTATGCTGAACGCTTTCCCGAGCTGACTGCAGTTCAGGATCATGACCGCACACTCACCTATCTGGAACTCAACACACATGCTTCCCAATCCGCAGCACTGCTGAGGCAGCATGGCATAAAGCAAGGTGATGCTGTTGCTGTTTGCCTGCCTCGGTCTCAGAATCTCATTGTGATCATGCTCGCAATCCTGAAAGCAGGAGCGACTGTTGTCCCGCTGGATGCTGCAAGTCCACCAAACAGGCAAGCTGCTATTTTAGCTGATAGTCAGGCGCGCTTCCTGATCACATCAAAAAAAACACACTCCAGATCCGTTCCCTCGGCAACATACACAACTCACCATGTAGGCGAGTTGGTTGCTGAGAGTTTGCCAGATGACGAAGGCGAGTTCCAAACCTCCCCAGTCGCCAGCACGGCTTTTCTTTTTTACACGTCCGGAACAACAGGCAAACCTAAAGGGGTGCAAGTTCCTCTGACAGCCATTGAGAGGCTCGCGCATCAACCTCGTTTCGTTCCAATGTGCGTTGGAGATCGCTACGCACACATTTCCAACCCAGCATTTGATGCCCTCAGCTTTGATGTCTGGGTGCCGCTTTTAACAGGTGGCTGTATCGTTGTTTTCTCTGCAGAGGAAACAGCTGACTTTGAAGGCTTTGCGGTGGAGCTGGAAAAGCGCTCCATCAAAACCATGTTCATGACAGTCTCGCTGTTCAACGCCATGGTTGATTACGGGGCAAACTGTTTCACCACACTCGACCATCTGTTGATCGGTGGAGAGCAACTCAATCCGCACACCGTACAGAGCTGGTATGAGGCAAACCCACAAAGCGCTTGCCAAATACACAACATCTACGGCCCCACAGAGTGCGCCACTTTTGCATTGAGCTACCCCATACCCCGCAGCTTTAGCGGTGGTGTTGTTCCAATCGGCAGACCCATTGCCAGCACAGACTGTCAGTTGCGGTCACCCGATGGAGAGAGAGCGAACCTAACAGAGACTGCTGGACTCTATATTGGCGGGGCGGGCGTAGCGCATGGCTACCTGAACCGAGAAGAGGAAACACAGCACAGCTTTGTCGAGCTTTCAGATGGCCGGAGGTGGTATCGCACCGGTGATCTGGTCCGCCTCAACAACAAAGGGCTCATAGAATATGTTGGTCGCGTTGACAGACAGGTCAAAGTCCGTGGGTTTCGCGTCGAACTAGAGGAAATAGAACAGGGGCTTCAGCATTTCTCCAAAGTACAGCAAGCGTGTGTACTCGCATATCAGAAACCCGGAAAACCACTCGAACTCCACGCATACCTGACAGCAGATAAGCACCTAACCTACGCCGATCTTGATGCCCATATGTCAGCGCATCTGCCGGATTACATGCGCCCTCACCAGATCTTTTGCATTGACGAAATGCCCCTGAATGCAAACGGCAAAATTGATCGAGATGCCTTCCAGAAGATGGACTGCGCTCCACTCCGCCCTGCACAATCTTCCAGTGGAGCTACAGATGAAATCTTCACGGATATTTTGAGGGCTGCGGAGTTGGTTCTGAGTGTGCCTCACTTGAATGGTGAGGATACAGTGCTCACCGCAGGCGGAGACTCCCTGAAGGCGATTAGTCTTGCAAATCGCCTGAACAAGACACTTGGCTATCGCTTGGTCCCGTCCCAACTCCTAAGTCTGACTTTTTCTGAGCTTGCAGACACGATCAGAAATCAAGGCCCCCAGCTGAACGTTGTGCCTCCGGTTCCCTCCCCGTCAAACATCAAAAAAGCCCACGTCACGTCTGAGCAGAAGCGTTTGTGGTTACAGCAGCAAAAGAACCCTTCTGACACCTCTTACAACACACCCTTCACATTCCGGTTCGCCGGAGAGCTCAATCCCGAAGAGCTAGCGAGAGCAGCACGAGCTCTCGCAAAACAACATCCAGCGCTGCGCACCAGCTTCCACCTTACAGATGATGGAGTAGAACAGCACGTTGCGCAGAATAATCCTGAGGTATTTCATTACCACGGTGTTTTAGAGCAAAACGAGATCACAGCGCTCCAAAACACGCTCTTCGGTCAACCGTTTGACCTTGAAGTGCCTCATTTGTTTCAGCTTCATCTTGCACATGAACCCGATGGTTCAAGTGTGCTCATCCTCCATGCGCATCACATCGTTTTGGATGGCTGGTCCCTCAATATCCTGTTTGAAGATCTTTCCAGGGCTTATCAGGCTCAACTCGACGAAGAGGTCTCCGAGCAGACACAGACCTCCCTCACCCCGCTGGATTTTGCGGCTTGGCAGGCGCAAACTTGGGAAAGTGAGCATTACAAAACACAGCGGGAACAACTCTTCAAAATCTATGAGGAAGCAGAGTTCTCCGCATGTTGGTCGCCTGTGTTGAACCCAAAACGTGATGATCAAGAAACGCAGCAAGGTCGCACGCGTTTGATGCGTCTTGATGATGCTCATCGGGCAAAGTTAATTTCGACCGCACATCAGTTTTCTCTGACACCTCATCAGGTTTTCCATTCCCTGTTCGCGCATGCGCTTTATGCGCATTTGGGCAAATCAAGATTTACGATCGCGAGCCCAGTAGCAAACCGCAACACAGCAGAGTTTGAGGCAACTGTTGGAATGTTCGCCAACACCATGCTGTTGCCGGTGGTGATCGATCCAGCCCAAACCATTGGACAGAACACGAGCACATTGGCCGAAGTTTCCAAACGCACACTCGCCTGTCAGGCAGTCGCTTTTGAACATACCGTAGAGCACCTGCAGACAACGAACCACTTATCAGGTCTGCCTTTCGAGTTCATGTTTGCGACTGAAAACACGCGGTATGAAACGCTGAACCTCAACGGAGAACACACGCCGCCATCTTTCCCGGAGCGCATCACCCCTAAGTGCCCGCTATACCTTTCAGTTCTGGATGAGGCTGAGACCTACCAGTTCTATTGGGAGTATGATCTTGCTTACTTCAGCACTGAGGACATTGCGCAGCTGGAGCAAGCCATGCTCGCTGGATTATCTCAAGTAGAACTGGAAGAACCCGCAGGCAACATCTTTAAGACCGACAAGCAGCAACAAGCATCTCAACTCAAAGGGGGTGATTTAGCCCTGCCACATAAAACAGTGGCCGCCTGGTTCCAGGATCAGGTTTTGCAAACACCTCATGCCTCTGCCTTAGCATGGAAAGACAATACACTTTCCTATCAAGAGCTTGGTAAGCTATCAAATGCACTCGCAGCACACCTGCAGTCTACGGTTATTGATGCTGTGGATCCAACAGAGCCATTGCGCATCGCACTCTACATGGACGCCTCTCCCGAGTACATCATTGCGCTCCTTGCCCTCACAAAGCTGGGCGTAACAATCGTGCCGCTGGATCTCAGTTACCCTAAGAAACTGCTGCAAGCCGTTGTCTCACAAGCCAAGCCAGTAGCAGTCCTCCATCAAGCAGGAACACCCTATCCATTAGAGCTGCAACAGAGTGACCTCCTCTTAATTCCGGTGGAACTGGAAGACCTCAAAGACACTCAAGATGTAGCGGCTTGGGAACTCCCTGATAGCGGAAGACCGCTCTACACCCTGTTCACCTCAGGTTCGACAGGCCAGCCCAAAGGAGTAGACGTCTACAACGAAACACTCTGCAACTTGTTGCATTGGCAGCAAGAACAAGGAGAGTTACCCGCTGCAGAAAGCGCCATGCAGTTCTCTAAGCTGGCCTTTGATGTTTCGTTTCAGGAGATATTTTCGACACTCTGCTCTGGTGGCTACTTCCATGTCATTGATCCTGCCTGGCGGCACGACATGCGATGCCTGCTGACATACATGCGCGACAAAAACATCGAGCGCATCTATATGCCTTTTGTGGCTCTGGAGTTATTCTGTGAAGCAGCTTTGGCATTCGATATTTTTCCAGCTGATCTGAAGAACGTGGTGACAGCGGGCGAACAACTTTATTGCACCAGAGCTCTGCGCAATTTCTTCGACAAACTGCCTCGGGCTTCCTTGCACAATCACTACGGCCCAACAGAAACCCATGTGGTTTGCGTTCATAGCCTCCATGGTTCTCCAGCAAACTGGCCAACCCGCCCTCCTATTGGCAACCCTATAGCCAATACGGAAATTTTGCTTGTCGACGACAGCTACCAACCCGTTGCTCCTGACGAAGCAGGCCATCTCCTCATTGGCGGCCAATGGGTCCGTCACTGCTATTTGAACAACGCAGAGCTAAACGAAGACCAGTTCGTTGAACTCCAACCAAATTGCAGTTCTGGCGCATCACAGCTTTACTACAAAACAGGCGATATTGGCGTTCTGGATGAGAATGGCCACCTGAACTATCAGGGCCGTCAGGATCATCAGGTGAAGATCTCCGGCCACCGGGTCGAACTTGGCCAGCTGGAAATGTCTCTCATCGATCACGGTGCTGTCGAGCAGGCTTCCGTTATGTTCGATGGAGAGCACAAAAAGTTATTCGCCTATGTCAGCCTTCGCGACAGTTCCATCAGTGCAGATGATCTTGACCGCCACCTTTCAAACCGGCTTCCAGATTACATTCGTATCGACGAATTCAGGCAGATCGATGACTGGCCGCGCACGCCAAGTGGCAAGATCGACCAGAGAGCGTTGAAGCTGTGTGATTGGATTCTGCTTGAAACAAAGAAACGCAAAAAACACGCAAAAAACGCAAACCAACGCACAAACCAACGCACAAACCAACTCATCACGGCATTTGAAGATGTTGTCGGCTCTCCAATCTCTGCAGATCAAACATTCTTCGAAGCTGGTTGCTCTTCTCTGCAGCTGATGCGTTATCAAATGCATCTGAGCAAAGAGTTGGGCGTGAAGGTGAGTATTGCTGATCTGTTTCACTACGTGACGCCCACCAAACTGGCGGAACATATTGAAAAAGATGGTGAAACAGTGCAGCTGAACAGCAAAGAGCAAGCTCCTCAAAGCGCAGATAAAGTTGCCATCATCGGCATGGCACTCAGAGTTCCAGGCGCAAATAATCTTGCAGAGTTCTGGTCCATGGTGGTCGAAAACCGAAGTGGTATCGAACATTTCACGCCGGATAATCCTGACTTCGTTGGCGCCCGCAGTCAGATGAGCGAAATGCTGTCATTTGATCCGGAGTATTTCGGCATCAGCCCCCGCGAAGCCGCTCTCATGGATCCACAGCAACGACATTTCATGATGAGCTGTGTACATGCTCTTGAAAATGCCGGCATTTCTCCTCACCACAACGACCAGAACATCGGTGTCATTGCAAGTTGCGGTGAAACAACCTACTACCACGCCGCCCTCCGTGCAGCCTCCTCAATCTCCCTTCCCGACAAGTTCCAAATGGCCTTGCACCACGAGAAAGACTTCCTCGCCACCAAGGTCGCCTTTCAACTTGATCTCAAAGGCCCAGCCATAACACTACAAGCCGCTTGCGGTAGCTCACTGGTCGGTGTTCACAGTGCTGCAGGCATGCTGAAAAATGGCGAATGCGATGTTATGCTTGCGGGCGGAGTCCTTGTCGATCCCGACATGACAGAAGGCTATAAGTATCAGTCGCAACACATCTTTTCCAAGGACGGTAACTGCGCATCCTTCAGCGATAAAGCCAGCGGAACCATCGGTGCAAGCGGTGTAGGTGTGGTGGTTTTGAAGTGCCTGGATCGTGCTCTTGCTGACGGGGATTGCATTTACGCAGTTATTGAAGGTTCGGCCATCAACAACGATGGACGATCCAAAATGAGCTATACTTCTCCGTCTGTTTCCGGCCAGGAGAAGGTCATCCGACAAGCTCTTGTAAATGCTGGCTTAAGCGGTGATCAAATCAGTTACGTCGAAGCTCATGGAACAGGAACACAACTGGGTGATCCCATTGAAGTACAAGCACTTTCCAATGCCTACGGCAAACTCGCAGAAGGTTCTTGTGCACTCTCATCCGTTAAAAGCCAGATTGGACATCTGGGAGCCGGTGCCGGCGTTCTCGGCCTTATTCGTGCAGCGCTCTCGGTTTACCATGGATACTTGCCACCTAATCTTGGTTTTGAACTCCCTAATCCAGAACTCGGTTTGGATGAAAAAGGCTTTTATGTTCCACCTGTTGGCAAGCCTTGGGAAAGCCCTAAAGCCCGTTATGCTGGCGTTAGCAGCTTTGGTATTGGCGGCACCAACACACACGTTGTCTTGGGCCAAGCCTTGAAACAATCTGCCTTTGAAGCCGTTACTCCGCAACATAACAACAGCTCGTCTCCCTCCAACACCGCTAACCGGCAAAACACACCGCCACCATGGGATCACCCAGGATATAGTTTCAATCTTCGACAATATACTGTTTTCGAACACGAAATCTCTACAAGACAGGAGATCATCGACCTACCTAAGCGGCTTCCGGAGAGCGAATGGCTCAGTCAAATGGTCTGGCAGCCAATGTGCCGGATCGAAAGCAGCAAAGCTGGCAAAGTTCCAAGAACGGCAGTTGTATTACTGGACGCAAATAGCAATCCTGATGAGCTGTTGCCACTCAATGAAGTCTATAATCAGGTTGTTCCTGTCTTCATTGAAGGCCACGCTTTAACTGCCGTCCCGGGCAATCTCTCGGTAAATCCATTCTGCAAGACTTTCGTTGAACAGCTTACTCGGCGGCTCGCAAACACGGATCTTGAAGAAGTAGACTGGATACATTCCCTTCCGCTCTTATACAGGGGGACTGGAGATAAACTGGCTGATCTCCAGCAAGCTCAACGCATCTGCTTAGATAGCCTGACCTATCTTCTTCAAGCTCAGCAAGAATGCGGTCTGAAAATTTCAAGAATATGCTTGCTCTCCAGCGGAGCTCTGCCCGTATTTGGTAAAATAGAGCAGCCACAGCATGGTATGCTTGCAGGCCCACTATCCGTTATTCCTCAAGAGTTTGGCATTCAAACTCTGTGGTTGGACGTTGAAGACACTCCATCCAATGCAGGCTGGTCTGAAATTGCCTTTGCACTCTCGCTTCAAGAACAAGTCAAAGAGCGACTTGCATTGCGAAGTGGGTTTGCTTGGCAGTCCACAGTCTCTACTTTGTCTACAAGCAACCAAACTACAGCCATTGCTGAAGCAGAGAAAGCAGGTCTCTTCGTGGTGACCGGTGGTAGTGGTGCGATCGGAACTCAGGTTTGCCAGAGTTTACTGTCTGACCCTCAGTCTCAAGTCGCAATCGTTTCACGCAATCCGAGTGTCCCAGCAGACTTATTGCAAGAGATCTCCAGAATACATCTGATCAAAGCAGACATAGGAAACCCTGATACTTGGGCAACCACTTTAGATAGCATCGCAGAGATAAACTTGCCCATTACCGGGATTATCCACGCATCAGGTGTCGGTGAAGGAAACCTGATTTCGTTTCGAGATCCTGCTGACGCTCATAAGAAGATGCGTTCAAAGTACGAGGGAAGTGTTTTCGTCGAGTACTTTATTGAGAGGTTCCAGCCGGCAAGGGCTATTTACTGCTCATCCATGTCTGCCGTTCTTGGAGGTGCTGGCCAGCTCGATTACGCCTCCTCTAACGCTTTGATGGACAGTTATGCGCATTTCAGGAATCCAGCAGCACCTCATACCGTGAGAACGACCATCAATTGGGAAATCTGGAATGAGAACGGAATGGCCGTTTCTGCGGATTTGCGCGATGGACTCCATCAGCAGCATCTGAAGGTTGGGCTATCAAATGACGAAGGACGGCATATCTTCTCTCAGATACGAACGACATCTCTCCCGCAAGTCCTAGTTAGCACTTGCGACATTGAAGACTCTCAATACTTCTATCGATCTCCGATCAGAGATGATCTTGAAAACACATCGGACAATACAGAGACGAAACTCACCTCCATTCAAAGTCAAACAGAAGCTCTTTTAATAGAGCAGCTGGGGCTTGATCAGATCGATACTGACGAATGCCTCCATGATCTGGGTATGGACTCCCTTACTCTTCTCGATCTTGTGGGCTTGCTAGAGAAACACGGGGTTCGTTTGTTGCTTTCTCAAGTTCCGAGAAACTCCTCTCTAAGACAGATTATGGAGTTGGTTGAACAGCAGCTTGAGGTCAAACCCAACTCCAACAAGACCAAATGGTCTGATGCCGTAACTGTTCACGAGTGGCAGGCTGGAAACGGTGATGAAACTGCTATT
This sequence comes from Pseudovibrio sp. Ad26, assembly GCF_001623285.1. Taxonomy (NCBI): domain Bacteria; kingdom Pseudomonadati; phylum Pseudomonadota; class Alphaproteobacteria; order Hyphomicrobiales; family Stappiaceae; genus Pseudovibrio; species Pseudovibrio sp. Ad26. Next base: position 3,034 of record NZ_LMCE01000064.1, on the reverse strand, counting down.
CTCCTACATCCGGTTGGTGGCGATGTAGAAGCCTATCGCGAACTGGCGGCAAAACTTCCTGATAACACTCAGATCCTTGTCATAGCTGACCCTCACCACAGTAACCCCAACCTCCCGGAGATCAGTCTAAAAGAAAGAGCAAGGGTCTACGCGGACACCTTGATGAAAAACTTAGCAAAACAAAGGATTCATTTGGTCGGCTGGTCATTTGGAGCATGGGTCGCACACGAAGTAGCCCTCTACTTCCATGGCAAGTCAGGCATTTCTGGCCAGTTGACATTGATCGACCCACCAGCCCCAAACTCAGGTGCAGATCTACAACAACTGAGCGAACAAGAAACTGAGCAGATATTCTTAAAGGAGCTGAACGAAAAATGGGGAGCCGATAACGTCCAATATAGCGAAGAGGGCATGCGCGGAGAACAACACGAATATCGGGAAGCTCTTGTCCGCTGTACATCCTCCAACATCAAGGCGATGATCAATCACCAAATGCGTCCGGTTCCTTCCTGGAAGGCGAATGTGATTTTGGCATCTGAAACCGCAGATGGATTGAACGAAAACCAAAACACCAGCGCAAACACTAGAATAAATTGGCTTGAAGTTCTTCCAAATCTACAGAACTGGAAGGTTATTGAGGCCGATCACTATTCCATAATGAGGGGTAAGGCGCTAGATGACGTGCTCAGTGTCATGGAATTGCTCGATACACGTGAGTTGATAAGAATGGAAGGGTGAGAGAACATCTATAGCTGTAACACTTGGGTCAACAGCAAGAGTACAGCTGTAACCTTTCCAGCGAAGAGGAACATCAAACAGCGCCATGGGTAAAGCTTCAGAAGTAATGGTCGGTTGATGCTGAGATAACTTCACATCAAGCGAACGAAGATCATCTCGAAGCCCTTCACCGGTCGCCTTCAGCACGGCCTCTTTACGGGTCCAGCAACGGTAAAACATCTCGTCTCGCTCCTGTTCGGAGCCCCCTGCAAGCGCTCTACGCTCAGCCGGATGACAAACAGCAGCTATCAGATCAGTTGATTGATTATCTGAGCGGATCAACTCGATATCAACACCCAAAGGCTCCCTGCGAGCAAATGCAACAGCAACCAATCCACCAGAGTGGCTTATGTTGAACACTGGATAGCCCTCTATGTAAGGCTTGCCGCTCTCTCCAATTGCAAAAGGCAAAAGAGGAATCGTAGCTTTGAGCGTGGTTCGAACAATAAAACGGCCCAACTCATATGCTCGCCTGTCTCGAATAAACCGATAGCGTGCGCTTCTTTCTTTTTCTTCCCCGGTCAACATGCAGTCTCCCGGAACCGAAAACTCTATCAGTACGAAGACAAGCAACACCCTTTTGGTCTCATAGCAATGTTGCCACTTCCAACTCAGAGTTTGAAACCATTCTCGAGCGTCTTTTGCGGAAATTGAAATGGGCACAGTATCTTACGCCAGTTGCAAGGTTGCGGATTGAGACATCTGATGAACTACGTTTGCAGCGTGCTCTCTTATCTTATCAAGTATCTTGATCGGACGCTCTTCAATGAAGAAATGTCCACCCTCCACGTCGTCAATAACTACGGTTTCAGAGCTCAAAGTCTTCCATTCTTCCACTTTGCTCCGCTCGACAATTTGGTCTTCACGTCCTGCAAATGCAAAAATGGGGGACTTAACCTTCCAAGGGGCACGTGGCCGATAAGTCTCGCAGAGCTTAAAATCACTGGTAATCGCAGGTAGCAGTAAGGTCACCAGCTCATCATGCTCAGCGATCTGCTTAAAGTCAGGATTAAACGAGATGAGCTCTTCAATCATTTCCTCTCGCGTACAGCCTTCAAGGAATGGGAGGTTTCTTGGGGCAAACGGCGAAGCTGAAGCCAGCACAAATAGCGCTGTTGGTTTAAGATGATGTTGTTTTGCGAGGCGGAGTGCCAACTCATAAGCAATCCAACCTCCCATACTGGACCCAAGCAGTGCAAATGGGGTTTCTCCGAACTGCCCAATCTCTTGAGCTAACTGATCGACAACCTCTTCCATACAATTGATTGATGGTTCTCCCAGACGAACCCCTCGACCAGGAAACTTCACTGGCATTACGTTCACCTGATCACCAAGCGGAACCTTCCATCGGTTGTACAAACTTGTATCGCCCCCTGCCTGAGGCAGGCAAACCAAGTTCAGCTTATTCGGATGGGCCTCTGTATCAAACCAAGGAGAAGGCATCAAAAAACTCATTTAAAACCATCAATCTAGTCAAACTCAATGCATCGAGTATTGCGTGGTTTTGATATGAGGTCGAGAGGATAATCACTTAAGGTCAACGAGTTTGATAACTGCCAAAATGCACACGCAAGTTGAGGAACAACACTGATTACATTTTGCAGACCGAAACCACCCTCTACCCTCCTTTACACTTCTCCCCTACGCTTCCCGCTCAAACAAAAATCTATAGGGAAAAAGAACGTGTGATGGAGGTGGTGAAGGGGCGGTTGTCGCAGAGGGGGTTAGAGATCATCAGCTAATTACTGATGTCTCTATAATATTATTTTACCGAGGTAAGTTCTCCTTCTCTGCTTTTGGGGCTTGTCAGCAACTTTTGAGAAATTCGAAAATGATATGCTGAGTTTCAGTACTCGGTGTGTCCGAACATGTAACAACTAATAGAAAGATTGGATTAGCTCAAATCAAAACAGAGCAACCATGCTGTTTAATAGGACAAAGCTACGACTTACTCCCTTGGGTATCCCTGATACATACTCATTTTCAACTGATAAAGTGCCAGCCTCTCTCAAGGATAAAGGACTGTTTGTCGGCGACGCCTTATGGACAAATCGATCGATTTGAGTAATGGAGTGTTTTGGCCCATGATCACTAGATTAGGAGTGAACAATGGGGCAATACACAAGGACTGCCAGCGCTGCAGCTGAGAAGGCGGTTAAAGACATCCGGCGCAAGACCCGAAAGCGCTATTCCACTGAAGACAAGATCCGTATCGTTCTGGCTGGACTGCGCGGTGAGGACAGTATTGCCGAGTTGT